>JASHVW010000023.1 GCA_030044395.1 Verrucomicrobiia bacterium | reverse complement strand
AAATTTCCGAATAAACTGGAAGCAATTTCGGCAAAAGCCAAAGCGGGTCAAAGCTCTGCCCGCGCGCTTTAGCAAGCAGCAAAAAAGTCAGTGGCCCGATTATCACCGGCACAGTGCGAATGCCCAGCACCAACGCTTCAGCAAATTCATCAAATGGCTTGGTGGACGAAAGTTGAAAAGTCTGGCCTGTGTGCAGTTCAGGCACGAGGTAATGATAATTCGTGTCAAACCACTTGGTCATTTCCAGTGCGGTTGTCGCACTGTTCCCGCAAGTTTCACAATCGCCGGGTTTGCCAACGCCGCGCGCCATTGCGAAATAGGTTTTTAAGTCAACATTACCGCCCGACCAGTGAAATCGTTCCGGGACTGCGCCGACCAATGCGCTGGTGTCGAGCATTTGGTCGTAGAAGCTGAAATCGTTCGATGGAATCAGATCAATGCCAGCGGCCCGTTGCATCATCCAGTTTTCTGCGCGGATGGTTTTGGCTGCTTCGAGCAGTTGCGCCTCGCTGGTCTTGCCAGCCCAAAAGCTTTCAAGGGCGCGTTTAAGTTCCCGTTTTGCCCCGATGCGGGGAAAACCGAGATTATGGGTTCGGATGTTTTTATTCATTGCAATTCCCATTCATGCGATGGGTTCGTTTCTTTGTTGTGGTTGAGAAGCAGGTGTTCGGACTCCGAGTTTGTGAAGCTTTCGCCTCGCCTTCTTCCCGCCTTCACCTCCGAACAAGCGGAGATTGGTTTGCTTCCAGCGCATCAAACAGGATACGCCGAAATGGAAAGTTGTGACTCGTTACCGCAGCGCGACTGCAACCGGCTTTCACGGTTTTTCCTGCGCTCGCAACCAAAATTTTAGTTCATTGACATGATTCGCACATCGGGTCGTTTATCAAACATGCCTTCACCGGCGCAGCTTCGGCGGATTCCGCTTCGTTTTCCCGCTGGACTTGAATGTCCGCCGAAGCACTTTTGTTTTTCATCCAACGTGGTTGCAGGCCACGCCTGTTTGTGTCGGTGGTAGATTTTTCAATCTGCGTCACCGCGAGTGAGCGGAGATAATACGTCGTTTTCAATCCTTTTTCCCACGCGAGTAGATACATCTCACTCAATTGTTTTCCGTTGGGCTGCGCGAGATAAAGGTTCAGCGACTGACCCATATCAATCCACTTTTGCCGACGGCTTGCGCATTCAATCAGCCAGCGCGGTTCAATTTCAAAGGCCGTACGGTAAAGTTCCTTCAACCCCGCCGGAATGCGCTCAATTTCCCGAATCAAACCGTCGTAATACTTCAGGTCGTCTAACATCTCATCATCCCACAAACCGAGTTTTTTTAAATCGGCGACGAGATAAGTGTTTCCACTTGTAAAATCGCCGCTCAAATTCGCTTTCGCGAAAAGGTGCTTGTAAGTCGGCTCAATGGATTGGGCAATACCGACGATATTGGAAATCGTCGCGGTTGGCGCAATCGCCATTGTGTTTGAATTGCGAAGGCCGTTCTGTTTGATGGCGTCGCGGACGCGCTGCCAGTCGAGTTTTGCCTCACAATCCATGTCGAGTGAACCCCGCTCTTGCATAAGCAATTTAATCGTGTCGAGCGGCAACAGACCTCGACTCCATTTTGAACCTTGAAATGTCGAATAAGCACCGCGCTCCTTTGCCAGTTCCGCAGATGCAAGCAACGCGTAATACGAAACCAATTCCATGCTGGTGTCGGCAAATTCCACCGCGGCTTCACTCGCATAAGGCAGGCGCAATTTGTAAAGCGCGTCCTGAAAACCCATCACACCGAGACCGACGGGACGATGTTTCAAATTTGCATTCCGCGCTTCGGGTGTCGGGTAAAAATTGATGTCAATCACATTGTCCAGCATTCGCATGGCGGTGCGAATAGTTTGTGCCAGGAAGTCCCCGCCGAGTCCTTTTTCATCACAGTGTGCCGCAAGGTTCACCGAGCCGAGGTTGCAAACGGCGGTTTCATCGGCGGAAGTGTTCAACAAAATTTCCGTGCAAAGATTGGAGTTGTGAATGACGCCGACATGACTCTGCGGCGAGCGGATGTTGGACGGGTCTTTGAACGTAATCCACGGGTGGCCGGTTTCAAACAGCATCGTTAGCATTTTGCGCCAGAGCGCAACAGCTTCAATGCGCTTGAACAATTTAATTTCTCCCGCGTCGGCGAGCCGCTCATATTCGGCGTAACGCGCCTCAAATGCCGCGCCGTAAAGGTCGTGCAAATCCGGCGTGGCGCTCGGATTGAATAATGTCCAATGCGCGTTTGCTTTCACGCGTTTCATGAACAAATCAGGAATCCAGTTTGCCGTGTTCATGTCGTGCGTGCGGCGGCGTTCATCGCCGGTATTTTTTCGCAGTTCGAGGAAATCTTCGATGTCGAGATGCCAGGTTTCCAAATACGCGCACATCGCGCCTTTTCGTTTGCCGCCCTGATTCACGGCCACGGCGGTGTCGTTGGCAACTTTCAAAAATGGAATCACGCCCTGGCTCGAACCATTGGTTCCTTTGATGCGCGCGCCAGTCGCGCGAACATTCGTCCAATCGTTACCGAGTCCGCCCGCCCATTTGGAAAGTTTGGCGTCATCGCTGATGACTTTGAAAATATGGTCGAGATCATCCATCACCGTGCTCAAGTAACACGAACTCAATTGCGGATGAAGCGTGCCCGCGTTGAACAACGTCGGGGTACTGCTGACGAAGCGGAAGGCGGAAAGCACTTCGTAAAATTCAATCGCGCGCTCGTTTTTCTGTTCACCTTCGTTGATAGCGAGTCCCATTGCCACACGCATCCAAAAATATTGTACCGTTTCCAATCGTCTTCCTTCGTGATGAATCAAGTAGCGGTCGTAAAGCGTCTGCACACCCATGTAAGTGAACTGCTGGTCACGTTCGAGGTGCAACGCGGCGGCGAGTTTGGGCAAATCAAACTGTTGCAGCTTGGGCGTGAGTCGTCCAACTTCGATGCCGAGCGCTATGTAGTTCGCAAAATGGTCGCGATGTTGCGAAGCCAGATCACTGACGGTGCTGAACGCGGACAACGCTTCACGATAAATTTTTCGCAACAACAGCCGCGCGGCAACGAACGTATAATCCGGCTCGCGTTCGATCTGCGAACGCGCCGCCAAAATCATCGCCTGTTCGATTTCTTCAGGTTTCACGCCGTCGTATAGATTTTTGAGCGTTTCGTCGGCAAGATGCCGCGCCGAACATGTCTGTTCGACATTCCGACATGCGCTAATCAGGCGGCGGCGAATCTTTTGCGGGTCAAGCATTTCACGGCTGCCATCCGGTAAGGTGATCGAAAGTTGCGCCTGAGGTATTCCCTCGGTGGTGCGCTCGCCGCGCAAGGCACGCGCCTTGCGCCGTTCTTCGCGGTAAAGAATGTAACGCCGAGCGATACTGTGATGCCCAGCCTCCATCAGTTTGGTTTCCACCACGTCCTGAATAATTTCGATTTCCAGCGCGTCACCTTTCACCGCGCGCGCAATGACGGCATGAATGACTGCATTGGCGACACGGATGGCATTATTTTGGGCGGCTTCCGGCAGTGGTTGGTCTTGATGAATGCCCGCATCGGCTTTGAAAGCATATTCAATGGCGATCAGGATGCGGGTTTCATCAAAGGAAACAACCCGCCCATCGCGTTTGCGAACGGAAAAGGTTTGACCTTGTAACGGGTCGAGTTGCGCCAGCCGAAGCTGGCCGTCAAGTTGTTCGTGCAACATTTCGAGCGATTTTGTTGGCGGCTGCCAGCCGCATTTTACCTTGAAGGGAAAATCACTCGTTTGCGGCGAAGGAAAATTTGGCAAAAAAAATCCCGTCACCACTCACGAGGGAGTGAAGGCGGGCTAAAAAATAAACAAGCTCGTCTCTTTCCCTCATCCGGTCGTTGGCGCGACCGTTGCCTTTGCTTTATGCAAAGGACTTGATGAGCGTGAAAAAGCAGGTCTTCTGACTCCGAGGTCATCCTACTCCGCCAGTCTTCCCATCCCGAAGGACAGTGACTTATTGGCGTTTCGTCGCTCGTTACAGCGGCGCTACCATGCGGGATTTGCACCCGCTTGACTATTCTCTCCAAGCCATGACTTGGAGCACTCGTTCACGTTTAATACAACTAATTGTGTTGGACTCAAAGAACTCTCAACAGATTGTATCATTCATCGAAATTTGTCAACACAATTATGTGAAGTGAGGTTGATTTGGGCGCATCCACGCACTGTTCTTAAAAGGTTGGTATTTTTGATGGGTATGGATAAGATCGTGGGGAAAGGGTTCCTCACGCCGATGAAACGAAAACCAAAAGAACCGTGTCATCAAATGAACCAAGACCTCAAATCCATCCCCCGACTTGCCGACATCGAACGCGAAGTAGTGGCCGAAGCCCGTGAATGGGGACGACAGCGGCTTGAAGAACGCCTGCAACAACTCGCCAGCCAATCTGGAGAGGTTTTTCCCCCTACAGCAACGCAAGCGGCGAGCGTTGAGGTTGCAAAGCGAATTGGGAGAAGTAAACCTGGTCGTTAACTATGGGCAGGATCGGGCCAGCGGCCAGTGGGGCTGTGCGCTGACGCGACATTGGGGATTGGAGCCGCATCAAAAGATCACGCCTGGATTTGCCGACAAACTATGCTTTACGGCGACGGCGACTGGGTCCTACGAGGAGGCCGCCCAAGTGGCCAGCCGTTGGACTCAAAGCCCGGTCAGTCACTCGACGGTTCACAAACTGGTGCAGCGTTTGGGAGCGTTGGCCGAGAAACAAACACGGGAACGGGTCGTCACCGTGCCCTCAGAGGCGTTGCCGCAACGAGCGGCCAGCGCGCTGGCGGTAGTGATGGTGGATGGCTGGATGGTGCGCCAGCGCGGACCGGGCTGGGGCCGGAAGAAAACCCAACGAAACCGGGTGGAATGGCACGAATTGAAGACGGGTGTTTTTTATTTGGACGAGCCATCGGCGCGAACGCAGGGAGGTCGAGGATTACTGGCCGACAAGGTGGTCGTCAGTTGGCAAGGTGAGCCAACGGAACTGGGGCGGCGATTGAATTGGGAAGCGTTGCGTGGGGGCTTGGGCCGAGCCAAGAACCTTTTGTTTTTAGGCGATGGTGCTCCTTGGATTTGGAATCTCCAACAAGATCGCTGGGCCGAGGCGGTCGGACTGCTTGATTTTTATCATGCCAGCGAGCATTGCTGGAATGTCTGGCGCGCCCTGCGCGGAGAAAAGGACCCCCAACTGCCGTTGTGGATGGATCGGCGCCTACACTGGCTGAGACATGGACAGGAAAAGAAAGTCCTGCGCGAAGTGGCCGGACTGAAAAGACCCCGTGGAGAGGCCGGCAAAATTATCGAGCGTGAACAGACCTACTTTGAGAGCCAGGCACAACGGATGAACTATCAGCAGATCGCCAGTCGTGGCTGGCCCATTGGTTCAGGCGCGGTGGAATCAGCCTGTCGGCAAAAGCAGTGCCGGTTCAAGCGTCCGGGACAGTTTTGGACGCCCAAAGGCCTCCGTCATTTGCTGGCCCTGGACGAAGCCCGTCGCAACCATCACTGGAATCAACTCTGGAATTAAGAACAATGCGTGGATGCGCCC
>JASHVW010000286.1 GCA_030044395.1 Verrucomicrobiia bacterium | reverse complement strand
GCGCGGATTGATTGTCGTTGCCGGAATTGTCATTGGCCAGGCGATTTTGTATGGTCCGTCGCTGCTCGGGGAAAAAATTCTTTTGCCGCTGGACCTTCTGGCGCTGCCTGACGTCTATCTTCCTGCTTCGCCTGAAGCCGAGGGCATAAAACCACATGATACAACGCAGTCCGATTTGGTGATACAATTTGAGCCGGGCAGGCGCTGATGGGGTCGGGCATTTTTTGCGGTCTGGACGTTGTGGGATGCGCACCGCAGCGATTGGCTGGGGAAAAGAATCAAGACGGCGGTTGCGTTGCTAGTCGCCGGTTGGTCGGTCGGATTTCTGCTGGCCGCACCCCATCTTTTGCCGCTGCTGGAATATGCGCATACCGGAGAGCGCATGGCGCACCGCAGCGCCGGCACTGAGGAACGGCCTCCAACTGGATTGGCTGCGCTGCCGCAAATCGTTTTGCCGGACATCTACGGCACACCGGCAAGAGACGGCGTGTTTATCGGCGACACGCCAAATTTGGTGGAAAGCGCGTCAGCGGGTTACGCAGGCGTGCTGGCGGCACTGCTGGTTGCGCCGATCGCCTGGTGTTCACGGCGGCGGCGCGCGATGAATTGTTTCTGGGCTGCGCTCGCTTTTTTTGGGATGAGCTGGTGCCTGAATGTTCCCGGTTTGGTTGCCTTGTTGCGCTTGCCGCCGCTCAACATGATGTCCCACAACCGGCTCGTCTTTTTGACGGCATTTGCCATCCTGGCCCTGGCGGCCATAGGAATGGAAAATCTCTTGAATGGCGCCGTGTCGCGACGCCGGTGGTTTTGGCTGCCCGCCGGAACGATGGCCGCATTGAGCGGGTGGTGTTTTTACCGCAGCATCTATTTGCCCGAACCCATCGCCACGCGCCTGGAACAGGCCGTTCTTGGGGGAAAAACTTATTATTGGGTTGACACGGTGGAAGCCGTGCATCAAGTGCAGGCGTGGTTTATCCAGCATTTTACCGTCATGGCAATTTTTTGCGGCCTGGGGTTTGCGGGCTGGTGGTTGCTGTGGGCCGGGGCGGGGCGAAAAATTTTTCCCGCACTTGCGATTATGATGGCGGCGGATTTGTTGTGGTTCGATCACGACCGAAGCGTACAAAGTGATCCGGCGCTCTACTATCCGCCTGTTCCGATGCTGGAGCAAATCGCACAATCGGCTCCCGGACGGTTCATTGGCCGCTCCTGTCTGCCACCGGCATTGGCGATCATGGCCGGCTTGAAAGATGTTCGCGGATACGATGCGATTGATCCGGCGCGCATGGTGGATTTATTAGAAAGCGCCGCTTTGCCAGGCCCGGTGGCGTCCTATGCGGCAACAGAATTGATGGCGCCGAAAGGAACGATCTATCCGAACGGCACGATTCGACTGCCGCCAATTTTGGACATGCTGAACGTCCGCTACGTCATTTTTCGCGGCGTTCCGCCGGATGGTGTGACGCCTGCATTTCGGGGAAACGACTACTGGGCGATGGTCAATTCCAATGCGTTGCCGCGGGTCTTTATTCCGGCGTCCGTTGAAACCATCACCAACGCCGGGGACGAATTGGCAGCCGTGGCCGCGACCAATTTCGATCCCCGCGCCGTGGCGTACGTGGAGTCCGCGGTGGCGCCGTTGTCCGGTTGCCGGGGCAGCGCCGCCATCGTGGATGAAACTCCGACGGACATCCGGATTTCGGCGCAAATGCAAACGCCGGGGCTGGTTGTATTGGCGGACGACTGGGACACCGGATGGCGTGCTCGCTACAACGGTGCGCGCGAGCCGATTCTTCGCGCCGACTACGCCATTCGCGGAGTTATTGTGCCCCCGGGAAAGGGCACGCTGGAATTTATTTATTGTCCCGGGAGCCTGATTTTAGGAGAGGCCCTCGCCGGGGTTGGCGCGGCGGCGCTCCTCATTCCGGGCACGGTGCGGCCTTTGCGCCGCGCTCCCGCGGCCAAATTCGATGTTGTAACATGATCAGGGTTCGGCGGCCCGGCGGCAAAATTGGGCCTGATGAACTTCGCGTTTAAGTCGGGCACGGTTCATCCAGCAGCGGAAGGGTGTCGAGCCCATAACAAATTGATTAACTTCAAGGCGCCGGCACGTAAATCTCATTCCCCCATCCATTTTCCTCCTGGTCGCGGAAGCCGTGATGGTCCCAGCTTGGGTCGAGGCCGAGGTCCTTGAGCATCTGCAAATCTTTTTCGACGGGCTGGTTCAGGGTGGTGAGATAATTGCCGACCATCAGCGCGCTCGCGCCGGCCATAAAGACCATGCTCTGCGCATCGCGCAGGTTCACCGTGCGCCCGCCGGCAATCATGATCTCCCGACGCGGCAAAATGAAACGGAAACAGGCGATGGTTTTCAAAATTTCCAGCACGGGCAGCGGCGGATTCTTCTCGAAAGGCGTGCCGGGAATCGGATTGAGAATGTTCACGGGCACGACGTTCGCGCCGATGGCTTTCAATTCGAACGCCAGGTCACAGCGGTCCTCGCGCGTTTCACCCATTCCAATGATGCCGCCGGAGCAAATTTTGATACCGGCTTTTTTCAAATAGCCGATGGTCTCCAACCGATCATCGAAGGTGTGAGTGGTGCAGGTCTGCGGGAAAAAGCGGCGCGAGCTTTCGAGATTATGGCCGTAACATTCCACGCCCGCTTCCTTGAGTCGGTCGGCCACGCGCTGGCTCTTGATGATGCCGAGCGACACGTCCGGCCGCGTTTTCCCACCCGCCCTCAACTCACGGACGCGGGCGCAGACCTCATCCAGCATCGGACCTTCGTTCAGGCCCTTCCAGGCGGCGACCAGGCCCACGGCGGTGACGCCGTTTTTCTCCGCTTCGTCGGCAGCCTCGGCGACCGGTTCGGGGTCAACGAAACCGTAACGCGGCGAACCGGTCTGGTAAAATGACGATTGCGCGCAAAAGCTGCAATTTTCCGAACACGCCCCGGCCTTGGCGTTGACAATGGAGCAGAGATGAATTTTGTTGCCTTTGAACCGCTCGCGAATGCGGTTGGCCCAGGACAGCAGATCATGGATGTCGGCGGAAGTCTCCAGGTTGAACAAAAACAGCGCTTCGTCCCGCGATAAGTGCCCGCCATCGAGAACACGTTCGCCAAACCCGGATATTTTCCGATGATGGATTGCGTCAACCTTGCTCACTGACATGGTTGACATGGTAATACGCGGGCGATTTTTTGCAAGCGGCGTTATTGCGGCGCGGGCGGCACCTTCGAGGGGATCGCCTGATTGAGGTAAACCGCCAGCGACGCGATTTGCATGTCAGTGAGCGGGCCGCCGTCGCTTTGGGAAAAGGCCGGCATGAATGAGCCGGGCTTGCCGTGGGCAATCCACGTCTCCCAGAAGTCCGTATTGGTTGGCACCTTTAGGTTATGCAAATCCGCCACAAAGGAGGCACGATGTTCCGCTTCATGGCAAATGGCGCAATCCGCCTGGAAAAGCGCCTGGCCATACTTGCCTTGACCGTCCTGGACGTGGCACGAAGCGCAATCACCACGAAAGACCGCCTGACGGTCAATTTTGGCCGCGGCGATGTCCCTCGTCCGCTCGGCCGGGGTCATCGTCCGCGCCGCCGCGGGCTGCACGCTGATTTCCAAAAACAGTTGCTTCATGCCTTCGTCGGTTTTCACCTGGACGGATTTAAAGAAAGTCCCGGACCTTCCGAAAATATTAACCGTGAGGGGGATCTGTCCGCTGCCCCCGGCGGGAATTGTCCAGGGCATCCGCGGCAACTGCGCCGTGGTGCAGCCACAGGATGGATGAACGTCGGTAAACGTGACGGGTACCGCCATGATTGAATTGGTCACCCAAAAAAGATTAGTGACGGCGACGGCCCGTGTGGCGGGAGCTTCGGATTGATTTCTGGGAGAGGCCAGAGTGCCGTGGGTTACCCGGTAAGTCTTCGTCGTGATATTGGTCACCAGCGTTTTATTGATCCGCACTGCCACATTGGTAAAGGTGAAGAGAAAATGCGCCTGGGCGGTGTTAGGAGGCAGGTTGGTTTCAAGCATCGTGCTGTTCCAAACCAGCACGCCGTCGGGCAACGGACCGTTGGCGCGCGACATGTCCGGCACATAAACCGGGGACGTCGCCACTGTGGTGTTGGACGACCGCAGGACGGGAATGCCCGCGAAAAGGAAAAAAAGGACAATGGCAAAAAGAACCGTCCGCTGCTTATTCATGTTGAATCGAAAAATATATGTTTACGGCGGGATTGGCGAGTGGAATTCAGATTACAACCGGTTCAACCCGCTCAAGACCGCCCGGACCGACGCCAACTCAATGTTCGTGTCCACGCCGGCACCCCAACGCGATTTGCCTTCCGCGGTCTTGATCTGAATGTAGGCAATCGCCGCGGCGGTTTCGCCGCTGCTCAAGGCATGCTCGCTGTAATTTGAGATTTCAAAGCGAACACCCTCGACTCCAAAACCATGAACCAACGCGGCGAGGGGACCGTTGCCCTGGCCGCTGAGTTCCACCGGTTTGCCCTCGCGCAATAATTTAACCCGGCATTTCACGACGCCGTTTTTGCTTTCGGCCTCGAACTTCTTGAGTTGCCATGGCGCATGACGCTCGATGTATTCCCGCCAGAACATCTGCTTCAATTCCGCGCCACTGACCTCGCGTCCGAGATTGTCAACGGCATCGTTCGCGATCGGACCGAACTCGCGCTGCATGTCCTTGGGCAATTCGATACCAAACTCGCTTTCGAGCAAATAAGCGACACCGCCTTTGCCGGATTGCGAATTCACCCGAATGACCTCGCGGTATTCGCGTCCGATGTCCGCCGGATCAATCGTCAAATAAGGCACGTCCCAATGCTCGCGCGAATTTTCCTTCCATTCATTCAAACCCTTGCGGATGGCGTCCTGGTGCGAGCCGCTGAAGGCCGTAAAGACCAATTCGCCCGCGTAGGGCTGGCGCGGCGGCACCGTCATACCCGTGCAACGTTCATAAACTTCAATGATGGAATTGAGGTTGGAGAAATCCAATTTCGGATCAACGCCATGCATGTAAAGATTCAACGCAACCGTAACGATGTCCAGATTGCCGGTGCGCTCACCGTTGCCGAAGAGCGTGCCTTCCACTCTATCCGCGCCGGCGAGGAGGCCCAGTTCGGTCGCCGCCACGCCAGTACAACGGTCGTTGTGCGTGTGAAGGCTGACGATAAGTGAATCGCGATTTTTGATGGTCCGGCAAATCCATTCGATTTGGTCCGCATAAACATTGGGCATGGCCACCTCGACGGTATCGGGCAAATTCAAAATCATTTTGTGTTGTGGCGTGGGCTGCCAGACGTCCATCACCGCTTCGGAAATTTCCTTTGCGAATTCCACTTCGGTTGCCGAAAAGCTCTCAGGAGAATATTGGAGCATGACCTCGGCGCCCTTAAGCCGAGGCAAACGCTCCTTGATCCACGTGGCGCCGCGCACGGCCACTTCGATGATTTCCTTTTTCGATTTGCCAAAAACGACGCGGCGCTGCGCCGGCGACGTGGAATTATACAAATGAATGATCGCCTTCTTCGCCCCGACAAGAGATTCCACGGTCCGCTCGATCAAATCCTCGCGCGCCTGAACGAGCACCTGGAGCCAGACATCATCCGGCACGCGGTGGTCTTCGATGAGCCGGCGGTTGAAGGCAAACTCCGTGTTCGAAGCGGACGGGAACCCAACTTCAATTTCCTTGAAGCCGATTTTCACGAGGGTCTGGAACAATTCCAATTTTTGCGAAACATTCATGGGCACGGCGAGCGCCTGATTGCCGTCGCGCAAATCCACGCTGCACCAAATCGGCGCCCGGGTGAGCGCGCGGCCGGGCCACTCACGGCCGGGCAAAGCCACCGGCGGAAACGGACGATACTTTTTGGACGGATTTTTTTGCATGTTGTCTTTCAGTTCTGGCAGCAGGGCTTGGGTTTGGCAAAACAAAAACCCCACAGCCGGGTTGGCGATGGGGTTCGAAAAATTTTGGATGCAATCAGAACCCGACCGCCAAGCGGCGCAACAGCAGCAGCGCGTCGAGCAGGTTCAGAATTAAATTGCGAATCACAAACGAAAAATAACAAATTGCCATACCAAGGTCAACCTTGTTTTCTGAAACGTTTCCTTCCGCGAGGTTCAGAACGATCGAGGTGCTGGCACGATCTAATTGATCGTAGAACGCTATTGGTTTGGGCAATTTTCGCGGCAGAGGTTCAAGCCAGACAAGAAAGGCCAAAGCCGCCTGGTAAACTTCCAATTTTTCGTGGTCGAAGACACGGTTCATAAGAGATTAGGATTAGGATTAAGATCAGGAGCAGGAGGGGAAAAAGGCCATCCAAAAGAGCCGCTCCCATCAATTACAAACCCGCATGTAAAGCGCTTCGTATCTCGGCACGATCGCTTCGGCGGAAAATCGTTCGCGCGCCCGACGCTGCGCGGCAAGTCCCATCGCTTTCCGCTGCTCCGGTTCGCGGATCAAACCTTCCACCGCCCGGGCCAACACGCCGGGATTATCCGACGGGATCAATACGCCGCTCACACTGTCTTCCACCACCTCCGGAATTCCTCCGACCCGCCGGGCGACGCTCGGACAGCCAAAAAACATCGCTTCCAAAATGCTTAAACCAAAGCTTTCCGTCTCGGAGGTGAACAGTCCCACGTCGGCTGCCTGCAGGTAATCCTCGATATCAGTGACCTTTTCCCGGACGATGACGCGGCCCTCCAAATTCAGCCGCCGCACATCTGGAAGGAACGGTTCAAAGCTTCCGCCTGCCAGGACGACCAACTTTGACGGCGCACGAACACGCGCGACGGTTTCCAACAGGAGATCAATGCGTTTCAAAGGGCGGAGATTCGAGGAGTGAAGAATCATCGCTTCGGTCTCCGCGATTCCCAGATCACGGCGCACCTCTTCACGCGAGCGGCGCGGCGGCCGGGGCGAGAAAAAATTGTGGATGACTTCGAGCGGTCCGTTGAAGCCCAGGACCCGCTGTGTTTCGAGCTTGAGAAATTCCGAGACCACGGTCACGGCGTCCGAGTGCGCCAGGGCGTGATGGATGGCCGGGCCGTAGCCGGGATCGGACCCCAGCAACGTGGTATCGGTGCCGTGCAAGGTGGTAACGACCCGCGGCTGCCGGTCCAGCGGCAACATTGCCCGCGCGAGGATGGCAGCGGTGGCGTGCGGAACGGCGTAGTGGACATGGAGCACATCCAATCCGCGGTCGCGGCTTACATCCGACATTCTCACGGAAAGCGGCAGTGTGTAATCCGGATATTTGAACAGCGAATAATCGTTGATAGCCACGGGATGGAAATACAGCCGCGGCGCGTTTTCCGGCAGACGGAAGGGGCGTTCATAACTGAAGAAATGGACTTCGTGACCACGCGTCGCCAGTTCCTCTCCCAACGCGGTAGCAAGGATGCCGCTGCCACCGACGCTGGGATAACAGGCAATGCCGATTTTCATCCGAGAGAATTTAGAATCGGCGCGCGCCAC
>JASHVW010000285.1 GCA_030044395.1 Verrucomicrobiia bacterium | reverse complement strand
GTATTTGCCCGCGCCGGTGCAAATGCCGGTGTGGTTCGGCAGGAAAATCACCTTGCTTCATCTGGCCACACACACGTCAGGATTGCCGCGCGTGCGCCAAACAGCCGATCAGTTCCACCCCCGGCTTGTCCTTGGCAAACGCTGGATAGGCCGAATAGCCATCGCACTGAATCTTGCCTTTGAACTCCGCTCCCAATAACTCCTCCAAACATCCCGCCGCCCGGCTGGCGTGCCAATCGTAAAGCACGCATTGTCCCGGAACCAGCGCCGTCCACAAGTAACCCTGCCCGCACCGGCCAACCTGTTCGGCATCCAGGTAACGCACAGGGGTCTCATCCACCTGCACGTAGGAACTCCGCCGCACCTCCTTCTTGATGCAAATCACTATCGCTTCGAGCAACGCCACGCATTGTCCCGTCCACAACACCATCTGCGCCCGCGCAATCAATACTCCGTGCCGTTGCCAGAAGATCATTTGCAACCGGTAGGAGGGCAGATGATCGGCATATTTGCTCACCAGCAAATGCGCCAGCAATCCCGGCGCGGCCAGGTTCTCCGGGGTGCGAATTCGCTGAGAGTTTGACCGGGGTTGTCGTGGCGTCCGGGTCACAGGCAACAACGAGGGTTGTGACACCACTTCGCTTTGACCCTGCATTAAACGCGCAAGAAGAAATTGCTGTTGTACTGCGTCCAGTTGCTCGCTCTTCTTACCGAAGAACCTTCGTGCCAGGTATCGAGCTTCTGGCGTAATAAAGTGGTTTCAGTCCGCGCCGCTTCCAACGACTGCTGCAAGAGGGCCACCTGTTGTTGCAAGAGGTCGTTTTGCGTTTGCAGCGCGGCGGCGTCCATATTGCGACGACAGACGCACTGATGCCGCAAAAGGTTCAAAAAAATCGAAAATTTTTCGCGAGAATTTTTTCAAGCCGCCTCATACCAGGCGCGCCGTCCTTCAACTCCACTCCGTCCAGGAGCAACTGCAAGGCTTGCGGGGAGAGTCGAAGCTTGGCGTTCGGCTCTCCGGCGCTTTGCGGCCAGTGGAACGTTCCTTCCTCCAATCGTTTTGCCAGGACGACCACCCCGGTGCCGTCAAAGTAAAGTATCTTGATCCGATTGCGCCGCCGGTTGCCGAAGACGAACAACGCCCCGCTCTTGGGGTCTTCGCCCAGTCGCTCGCTGGCCGCCGCCCACAGCCCGTTGAAGTTCATCCGCAGATCGCACGGCGCGGTGTAACCGTCACGCCAAGCACCACTATTCCATCGGGCCATAACCGTCATAATCTGTCGGGGTATGACGGATATGATCAAAGCAGATGAGATGGTGCTGAAGACAGACGGACGTGGGCGGGTGCAAACACCAGCGGCGCGGCGGGAGCAAATCCTGGACGAGTTTGAGCGCAGCGGGTTGAGCGGGAAGAAGTTTGCGGCGGTGGTGGGAGTCAAGTATCCGACGTTGGCGATGTGGGCAGCGAAGCGGCGGCGAGCGCGTGGTCTGCCTCCCGTGGTTAGGCGGTCCAAAACCGTGCGCCTGTTGGAAGCCGTGGTGGAAGGAAGCAGCGGGGATACAAAGCCGCTGGTCCTGGAGTTGCCCGGCGGAGCGAAGGTGGAGATTAAGGACGCACCACAGGCGGTGCTGGCCGGAGCCTTACTGCGAACCCTGGCCAAGCCATGTTGAGCTTTTCAGGCAGCCTGAAGGTGTTTGTGGCGCTGGAGGCCTGCGACATGCGCAAAGGGTTCAATGGCCTGTATGCGGCGGTCACGGAAAGATTAGGGGAAGATCCTCGAAACGGCACCTTGTTCGTCTTCAGCAACCGTCGGCACACGCGGATCAAAATCCTCTACTGGGACGGCACCGGGTTATGGGTGCTGAGCAAGCGGCTGGAGCAGGGAACTTTTTCCTGGCCCAAAGAAGTGGAGGCGGGAGTGAGCAAGTTCAAGCTGACGCCGCAGGCGCTGGCGCTGCTGACCGATGGGGTGGATTTGCGCGGGGCCAAGTTGCGTCCGTGGTATGAGCGGGCGAACTAAAATATTTTTCAGAAAGTTTGAAACTTTTCCTGGATGAGCGCGTCCGAGAATGCAACCGATGACGTTGCGCGAACAGGACCTCGCCCGCCAGTTGGAAGAATGCCAGGAGGCATTGAGGCAGAGCCGTCGGGAGAATGAGTTGCTGCGCCAGAAAGTGGACCTGCTGATTCGGCGCGTCTTTGGTTCGAGCAGCGAGAAATTGGATCAAGCCCAACTGGAACTGCTGCTGCAACTACCGAAAGGTTCCGTCCTCACGCCTGAACCAAGTCCCCCGAAGGCGGCTGCTTCGCCAAAACGTTCCAGCCGGCAACAGACCTTGCGCTTGCCGGAGAACCTGCCGGTGCTGGAGGAAGTGATTGAGCCCGATCCGGTGAAGCAAAAGCCCCAGGACTGGCGCTGCATTGGGCAGGAAGTCAGCGAGCAATTGGATTATGAACCGGCGCGTTTTCTACGGCGCAGAACCATTCGTAAAAAGTATGTCCACCGGCTGGACCTCAATCGGGCTCCGGTGATCGCGCCTCTGCCGGAACGGTTGCTGGATCGGAGCCTGCCCGCGCCGGGACTGCTGGCGCAGATTTTGGTGGGCAAATACTGCGACCATCTGCCGCTGTATCGGCAGGAACAAATCTTTTTGCAACGACATCGGGTCTCTTTGCCCCGGCAATCATTGGCGCGGTGGGTGGAGCTGGCTGCCGATTGGCTTAAGCCCATTTACGAACAAATCCGGACCGGCGTTTTGGCTGGCGGGTATATGCAGGTGGATGAAACGCCGATAGATTATTTGGAGCCGGGCCACGGCAAAACCAAACAGGGATATTTTTGGACGTTCCACCGCCCTGGCGGGGAGAGCTTTTTTGATTGGCAAACCAGCCGGGCGGCCGCGTGCCTGGAAAGCATTATCCCCTCGACCTTTACCGGCGTCTTGCAGTGCGATGGTTATAGCGCCTACCCGTCGTTTGCCAACGGTCGTGGTCAGGCGATTGAACTGGCCGGTTGTTGGGCGCATGCACGCCGGAAGTTTTACGAGGCCCAGGAGCAATCGCCCAAAGTAGCTGGGTGGCTCTTGCGTCAAATCCAGAACCTCTACCGGATCGAAGCGGACTTGCGGGAACGTCATGCTGGTCCCCAACTTCGCCAGGCCATACGTGCCAGCCAAAGCCGTCCCATCGTGGAACGCTTCCAGCGGGCGTTGGTTAGACTCAAGAGCCGCGGACGTTACCTACCGCAGAGCTTGTTGGGCCAAGCCATGGATTACGCCTTGGGCCAGTGGCCGACGCTGGAAGTCTTTCTGAAAGACGGTCGCATCGAGATCGACAACAACCTGGTGGAAAACGCCATTCGCCCCACCGCCCTCGGCAAGAAAAACTGGCTCTTCATCGGCGATGCCGAGGCCGGCCAGCGCAGCGCCATCATTTACACCGTCATTGAGAACTGCCGACGACGTGGCCTGGACCCTTTCACCTATCTCCGCGATGTGCTGGCCCGCCTGCCCAACATAACCAACTGGCAAATCCCTCAAGTCACACCACAGGCTTGGGGTAAAGCACAAAGGCCGCTGAAACAACCAACCTCGCCATAAACGTCATATTCGTTAACAATATGACGCTTATGATCCGCTACACTTGCTCTGTCAAGAAGGTCCCTGGCGTGACGCTTACGGCGCGGTGGCCATGAACACTTTGAGATGGGAATGGAAGCTCAACATGCGCTGGTGCGGCCGAGGGCCTGGATCAGGGTTGCAACCAACTCAATTTGGCCAACGCGACTTATCCGCATCCGAGCTTGGGCGCCCACCTCGATTACCAGTTCCTCCGTCCCGGCGCAGGGCGCGACCTCCACTTGAACAAAGGATGGCAGCAACTTGGCTCTTTCCCAGCGCTTTCGCCAACCGCAAAACGTTGTGTAGCTTAATCCCTGCCGCGCAAACTCGGCAGCCGACAAGCCGCTCCGTTCAAACTCAGCCAGCAATACTTCCCGTCGCGCCGCTGCCGCGTGCCGACGGCCAAAAGAGGACTTGATACTCATCGTCCCCGTTTTTACCACGAGGCCAGCGCCAGCAACAGGAGGCAGCTAAATCAACGCTTACGTTTAGTTGAGTGATGATGGAAAGTTGCGCTCATTGTGCCGTGCCGTGGCCGAGTTCGTTTCCGTTCTCAAAGACACTGAAACCGGCCAGCGCGGGCTCAATCACTTCCTCCAGCACCGGCAGGTTCTCCGGCAAGCGCAAGGTCTGTTGCCGGCTGGAACGTTTTGGCGAAGCAGCCGCCTTCGGGGGACTTGGTTCAGGCGTGAGGACGGAACCTTTCGGTAGTTGCAGCAGCAGTTCCAGTTGGGCTTGATCCAATTTCTCGCTGCTCGAACCAAAGACG
>JASHVW010000284.1 GCA_030044395.1 Verrucomicrobiia bacterium | reverse complement strand
ATACGGTCAAGACGGTCACCAATGCGCGTGTGGTCCCGGATCATCTGTGCCGCAAAATTTGTCACCGCTGGATTTTGGCTCTTGTCCAAGGCCAGTTGTCCCAAGGCAATCTCCTTGTCATTCGCCCAACTCACCTGGGTCACAAAGTCCTGCGATGCCGCCGCCGTCGCTGCATTCGTCGCGGTCATATCATCGGCATACGCGCTGGCCGCCGCGAATGACATGCCGAATAGCAATAATAATATTGAAATGCTCGTCTTCATTTTACTCCTTTCATATTTTCGCAATCACCTGACTGAGCCGAAAACATGCCATTAGCAATCAAAATAAATAGGCCGGGAAACGGCAATTTTCTCGACAAATTTCCATGCAAAATGCACTGCCTATTGCAAAATCCAACACTTGCGACTCCGTCCAGCTTCTCTATTTTGACGCGGTGAAACCTATTGCCATCATCGGCGCAGGCATCACGGGATTGACCGCCGGATTCTATCTCATGCGGAAAAATGTTCCCGTCGCCGTTTATGAAACAGCTGGCCGCGCCGGGGGCGTTATCCGCTCTGTCCGCCAAAACGGATTTCTCGCCGAATTTGGACCAAACACCATTCTTGAAACCTCGCCGATGATTCCCCGGCTCATCGCCGACTTGAACCTGGAACCGCGCCGCCTTTACACCCATCCGCAGGCCAAACACCGCTACCTCGTTTGCGCCGGAAAACCCGTCGCCATGCCCTCGTCGCCCCTGGCGTTCCTTACCACCAAACTGTTCTCCACCCGCGCCAAACTCGCCGTCCTGCGCGAGCCTTTCGTGCCCCGGCGCAGCGATGATCGCGACGAAAGTGTCGCCGCCTTCGTCGAGCGGCGCCTCAACCGGGAATTCCTGGATCGCGCCGTTGACGCCCTCGTCGCCGGCATTTACGCCGGCAATCCCGAGCAGCTTTCCATCCGTCATGCGCTGCCGCGTTTGTTTCAATTGGAACAAGAATACGGCTCTTTGATTCGCGGCCAAATTTTCGGCGCCGGCAAACGCCGGCGCCTCGGCGAGGTCGCCCGCAGTCGGGCAAAAATGTTTTCCTTTGACGAGGGCTTGCAGGTGCTTCCCGACGCGCTCGCTGCCCGGTTGGGGGACTCATTGGTATTAAACAAAACGGTGACACGGTTGACTTCCGGCCGGGGTTGCTGGCGCGTTTCCACCGCCCGGGAAGAAGCGGAATTTGCCGCCGTCATTTTTTGCGGCTCGGCGCACCGGCTTGCGGGACTTCAATTGGAAAATGCCGGATTGAAAATGTTTTCCACCATACGCCATCCCCCCGTGGCCAGCGTCGTCCTGGGATTCCGCCGCGCCGATGTCGCGCATCCTCTCGACGGTTTCGGCGTGCTGATCCCTAAAATTGAACATTTCAAAATCCTCGGTGCCATCTTTTCGTCATCGCTGTTTCCCAATCGCGCGCCGGAAGATTTCGTCACCCTTACCAGCTACATTGGCGGCGAGCGCAATCCCGAACTGGCGTCAAAATCGCCTGACGAGCTGGTTTCCCTGGCGCAAAATGATCTGCGGACGTTGCTCGGCGCGGCCGGCGAACCGGCGTTTCGCCACGTCGCCTTCTTCCCAAACGCTATTCCCCAATACAATGTCGGCTATGGCAAAATCAAAGACGCCTTCGATGAGACAGAAAGAAAATTCCCGGGACTCTTCTT
This sequence comes from Verrucomicrobiia bacterium, assembly GCA_030044395.1. Taxonomy (GTDB): domain Bacteria; phylum Verrucomicrobiota; class Verrucomicrobiia; order Limisphaerales; family UBA11358; genus UBA11358. The sequence continues at coordinate 13,758 of JASHVW010000284.1, read as the reverse complement.
CGCCGGCAGTTACCGCGACGGAGTTTCGCTGGGTGATTCGATTGTCTCGGGGATCAACATTGCTCAACGTGTGGAAAATTTGCTGACGGCCGGACCCTCCCGCCCTTAACCTCAATCACATTAATGAAAGGCATTTTATTGGTCAATCTCGGCTCGCCCGATTCACCCTCCATCGGCGACGTGCGGCGCTATTTGAACGAGTTCCTCATGGATGGCCGTGTGATTGACACACCATGGCCCTTGCGACGGTTCATCGTCGGCATGATTCTTATCCGCCGCCCCAGGGAATCCGCGCATGCCTACCGGAAAATTTGGACGCCCGCCGGCTCCCCACTCATCGTCAGCAGCCGTCACGTGCTTGAAAAATTGCGCCCGCGTATCGCCGCGCCAATGGAATTGGCCATGCGTTACCAAAATCCGACCATCGAGAGTGCCATTCACAAGTTGCGCGACGCAAAAGTGGACCATCTCCTTTCCATTCCGCTGTTCCCGCATTACGCCATGTCCAGCTACGAATCCGCCGCCGAACGCGTGAAGGAAGTGGGCGCGAAGCTTGCCCCGGAAATGAAGATTGAAACGCATCCGCCCTTTTTCGCCGCGCCGGACTATATTTCAGCGCTCGCGGGCAGCGCTGGCGATTATCTGGAAACCAGCTACGACCATTTGCTCTTCAGCTTTCATGGAATCCCCGAGCGGCATTTGCATAAATCCGACCCCACGCGCCAACATTGCCTTGTTGCGCAAAATTGCTGCCAGGTTGACAGCCCCGCTCACACGACCTGTTACCGCGCGCAGTGTTTCAAAACCGTCGCGGCATTTGTAAAAGAGGCCGGCATCCCCCCCGGCAAATATTCCGTCTCCTTTCAATCGCGCCTCGGCAAAGACCCCTGGCTAAAGCCGTACACCGACTTTGAACTGGCGGAATTGCCGAAGCGCGGCGTAAAAAAACTTCTGGTGATCTGCCCGGCCTTCGTTTCCGATTGCCTGGAAACGCTCGAGGAAATTGCCATTCGTGGCAGGGAAACATTTCTCGCTGCCGGCGGCAGGGAATTCGAGCAAATTCCCTGCTTGAATGAGCACCCTCTCTGGGTCGCCGCGCTGGAAAAAATGGCGCGACCGTTTCTTTGATTATTTATTTGTCCGATTTCTCACGAGTGGGATGATGCCCGAACTTGAGCCGGACCGTGTCCGTCAAAAAACCGAGGATACCGCGCTTCCTCTTCTCCGGCGCGGCAATTTGAATCGGCTCGCATTTATGGCTGCAAAGCGGGCAAAGAAACAGCGCCTGGCCGCCCTTGATGCGCATGATTTTGACACATTGGTTGCACATCACATCGTGGCAATGCGTGCATTTATACGTCGCCGGCGTTTGCGCGTGGCGATTGCAGGCTACTTTTCCGCCTTCCAGCAACGTCGGCGGCTTGAGACGCTCCCGTTCATACTGTGGAATCACCACATTGACCTCGGTGGATTCCACGAACAATTCCACGTCTCCCAGGCGCACCTCCTGTCCCCGCACCAGCCACGCTTCCTTGACTTGATCACCGTTGATAAAAGTGCCGTTGGTGGAACCGCAATCGCGCAGCCGGATCCCCTCGGCAGAGACCACAATTTCGCAATGATCCGCCGAAACGGTGGGATGAATGATGGGAAAATCGCTGTTGGGATCGCGACCCACCCGGTTCACGCCCAACCGCAATTCCAACGTCCGGTTCTCCAAACCGGTTGTTTTGATGAGAAGCCTGGCCATAGTTCCAAACTTTTCAGACGATCCATTCTCTCCATTCGCCGGAAGTTTGTCGAGTGTAAAATGGCCTAAGTCAAAGGATTTTCCGCAAAAGCAAATTCCCTGACAATTTTCCCCGCCATCAAGTGCTCCAGAATAATGCGCTCCAGAACTTCCGGGCCGCAACTGTGATACCATACGCCTTCGGGATAAACCACGGCAATCGGACCGTTCGCGCACACCCGAAGGCAATTGGCCTTCGTCCGATACACCAGCGGTTCCGGCCCGGAAAGTTTCAATTCCGCAAGCCGCCGTTTCAAAAATTCCCACGCCGCCAATGATTTGTCCCGCGGACAGCATTTCGGCTCAGTGGCATCCGTGCATAGAAGGATATGCCGGCGGAATTTTTCTATGCCAAGATTTACAACCGCCATTTCCAGCTCCGTTTTCATCAGGGTCATGATAATGAATCATTGCCACAATGCCAGACCGACGACGCCCGCCACCGCGACCGATGCCCCCACCAGCGAGCGAGTTCCGATCCGTTCATGTTCCACAATGCGTGTCATCGGCAGAAGGATCAGCGGTGTCGTGGCGCAAATCGTCATGACGATGCCTGTCGGTGTTTTTTCCAGCGCCCATTGAACGCAGGTCACGCCCAGCGTCTGTCCCGCCAGGCTGTTGCCCAGAACCCACGGCCAAATTCGTCTCCATTTTTCGCCCGATACCCGGAATGTTCTCTCCTCAAACACGCCGCCGTGCGCCCGCGCGGATTTTCCCTTTGTCGCCAATAACAGGATCGCGGGAATCAAAAGCCCGCCCAGAACCCGCTGATAACCCGTCGAGCCTGGATCGGGGAATTCTCCGGCGGCATGCGCCACAAAATAACCTTTACGGCTCAAAACCGCCCCCATTGCGCTGCATAATCCGGCAACCGCCGTAAAACCGATGCCCGCCCATAATTGTTTCGCGGGAATTTTCGCGTGGTCTCCAGGCGCCAACGCTATCGCCACCCCGCCCAAAATCACCCCGATAAAAGATAATTGGCTGATTGATAATTTCGTTCCCAGCCACGTCCATTCGATCAATATCGCAAAAAGCGGGATGAAACACTGCGTGAGTAAAACGGTTCGGCGACTGCCGAGCCGGGGTAGCGCCTGGAAATATCCGGTGTCCCCCAGCCCAATCCCTAAAAATCCGCTGGCAACAAAAATAGGAAGCGCCTGGCCCTCCATTCCCTTTCCAAAAAAATTCGCCCACAGCCCAAGACAGACCGTCGCCATGCATATCCGCCAGAAATTCGCCTCCGCCCCGCCAATTTGCGCCGAACTACGATAGGCGCAAACCGCCGAAACGGCGAACAGCAGCGCGGCTAAAAGCGCGGCGGGCATCAGGTCAGCACCTGGACGGTCTCAATTCGGGTCACCAGCCACTGACCGTCGATTTTTTCGAAGGTAAATTTCAATTCTTCCGCCACCCCGTCCTTGTCGCCGTCTGTCTCCGCCCGCATCGTGAGATCGGCAACCGCGGAATTTTCATCCGGCGCCACCGCCACGTTGATGTCCGGAAAATCCACTTTCAATTTATCGAGCGATAGACGCGCGGCGACGATGTCCTGTCGGAGTTCCTCGCGTCCGTTTATGGTGCGCACTTCATGTCCGGGGAACTCCAGGACGACTTGGACATTCGTGTCGACGAAGCCGGACAACTTTTCGGCCGCGGCCAGTGCTGCCAGTTGGCTCTGGGTCGAGTTGAAGGAGGCGTATCGCGCCATCTGGTTCAATTGCGCGCGAATGATTTCTTGCGGGCTGGGGAAATGATCCGTCCAGAACCAGATGGCCGCCGCCGCCAGGGCAGTGACCAATGCCAGTCGAATTCCGATCTTCATTTCAGTAGTTTGCCAACAATCCGGTATCGTTGGCAAATCCCATGCTCATGGTCCGCCGCCGGCATCGTCCGGTTGTCGCCGCAAACATAGTATTCGCCATTCGTCAGCAGGATCGGCGGCTGGTCCCAGTTGCACGGATATTTCTCATAAGGTTCGTTGAGAACGTCACCGTTGATCAGCACCCGCCCGTTGGAAAAGGCCACCGTCTCGCCCGGTAAACCAATGATTCGCTTCAGCAGCATTTCATGGATGCCCGCCAGCCGGATGGCTACGATATCGCCACGCTGCGGTTCGTGCCATAGATAGGCACTACGATTCACCCAATAGCGCGAGTATTCCGGGCACGTTGGCAACATGCTGATACCGATCACCTCCACCCGCACCAGCGCCACTCTGAAAATTACGAAACAAACCGCCGCCCACATCCCCGCGCGCAATAACGTCCGCTTGAGATTGCGTCCTATCAGGATGATCCGCAGCCAGGAGTGGGTTGAATTGTTGGCCGGTGTTTGAATGGAATGGGCAGGTTGGAGGGTCTTCAAAGGCATCGGCCCACCCTACAATTCCTCGTAGTATTCATCCTCGGCAATCTCTTCTTCGGCAGCGTCCGCGGCGTCCACTTCCACACCGCTTTCCTTGAGAATTTTGGCGATGTCCGGCGCCACCCATTTGTTACCGTGCTTCTTTTTACGAACCGGTTTGATGCGATAACGTCCTTGGATGTCGCTCTCCAAAATTCCCCGCTCTTCCATCCGCTGCAGAATCGGCTTGGCCCAGGCTGGATCGTCATAAAACCTCTTTTTGCTGCCCGCCCGACGGCAAATTTCCATCGCACTGGTGAATTCGGCGCCCCAAGTCTTCAAAAATTTAAAAATTTCATGCTCATCGGAATCCATACCATCAAAATTCGCAGAAATCTTCCCTTCCGTCGAGAATTAAAGTTTCCCCGCGATGAACTTCTCCAACTTGACCGCGTCAGCATTGAACAGGCGGATCCCCTCGGCGGTCTTTTCCGTTGCCATCGCATTTTCGTTCAGCAGCCAGCGGAATTTCTTTTCATCCAGCGAAACCCTTTCCACTTTTGATTCCCGCGCCTTTTCGAGGCTTAATTTCCTTTCGATCGGCGTTTCCGCCTTCTTTAACTCGCCCAGCAGTTGCGGGCTGATGGTCAGCAGATCGCAGCCGGCGAGTTCCAGAATTTCCCCGACATTGCGAAAGCTCGCTCCCATGACCTCCGTCTTGTAGCCGAAGGTCTTGTAATAGGCATAAATTTCCTTTACCGACAGAACTCCCGGATCCTCAGCCGGCGCAAAGTCCTTGCCCGCGGACTTTTTGTACCAATCCAGAATCCGCCCCACAAACGGCGAAATCAGTCGGACGCCGGCTTCTGCGCAGGCGACCGCTTGCGGAAACGAAAACAGCAGCGTCAGGTTGCAATGAATTCCCTCGCGCTCCAGAATCTCAGCCGCCCGGATTCCTTCCCACGTCGAGGCGATTTTGATCAACACCCGTTCGCGCCCGATTCCCTTCTCCTGGTAGAGCGCGATGAATCGCTTCGCCTTGGCCACCAGCGCTGCCGTGTCGAAAGACAGGTTCGCGTCCGTTTCCGTGGAGACCCGGCCGGGAACAATCCTGAGGATTTCCCCCCCAAACTCTACCAGCAATTCATCCATGATCTGGCGGATTTTTGCGTCTCCACTGCCTGAACTCTTTTTGGCGTCCGCGATGGCTTTGTCCAACAAATATTTATATTCCGGCATCTGTGCCGCCTTCAGAATCAATGACGGATTGGTCGTGGCGTCGCGCGGGGCATATTGTTTGAGTGTCTCAAAATCTCCCGTGTCCGCAACCACCACGGTGAATTGTTTCAATTGGTCAAGTTGGTTCATACATTTACCCGCCCATCATCGCCCAAGTCGGTCGGCAATGCAATTCCGCATTCCAATGATCTGATGAGCGCATCGTTCTTGAGAAGGGAAGTGGCAGAAGATGGCGCCTCGGATAGGGAACTGGGGGTTTTAACGGATTGACAGAATGGGCGTAAGCGGTAAAGGCACGCTTGGTTGACCGGGACAACGCCACGAGGCGGGCAGGGCGTTTGGCTGTTCAGTGACAAATATCGCCTTCAGCCACAATCTCTGGATTGATAATGCCAGCCGCAACCCCAAGGCCAAGGGAACCATCCAGTACATCAATAATGTCGTTTATAACTGGGGCGGCAACGGCCTCGTCGGCGGACATTCTCAAGCCGACCACGAATTGGATGTCATCGGCAATCTTTTCATCCCTCTTGCCAAAACATCCCCCATTCTTACCATTTGAAAAATGAACCTCGCCGCCGCTTTTTCGAATTGCGCGCAAATCCATGCGCAAAAAATCGCCATTTATTTCGGCGAAAAAGAGATTTCCCATGCTCAACTCCTGGCGGCATCGCAAAAAATTGCCGCGTCTTTGAAAGGCGGCTTTGGCGTCAAGCCCGGCGACCGCGTCGGCCTATGGTTGAAAAATAGCCCGGAATTTCCTGCCGCCGTATTTGGGATTCTTTTCGCGGACGCCGCCGTCGTTCCCATCAACAATTTTCTCAAACCTGGCGAGGTGGGCTTCATCCTGAACGACGGCGGCATTGACGTCGTCATCACGGATGCGGAACTGGCCGTTCACGAAAAGGAATTGGCCGCATCTCGCCCAGGGTTAAAATTTCTCCAGGTTGAGGAAGTTTCGTTCGAGACTGCAAATCAACTGCCGGTCATCAATTGCGGGCGGGGCGAGCAGGACCTGGCTGTCATCATCTACACTTCCGGCACCACCGGCAAACCCAAGGGGGCCATGCTCTCCCACGGCAACCTGCTCCACAACGTCAACAGTTGCCGCATCGTCCTGGCAACGGTCGAAGACGATTCCTTCGCCGTCATTCTTCCCCTCTTTCACACCTACATGATGACCGTGGGCATTTTTTTGCCGTTCACCATCGGCGGCTCGATTGTCCTCGTTAAATCGCTCCATCCGCCGCGTGCCATGTTGCAGGAAATTTTCTCCCGCCGTGCCACCATCCTCCCCGCCGTCCCCTCCTTTTACCGCATGATTCTCGGTGCGCAACTGCCAACACCCATGCCCATTCGCATCTTCATCAGCGGCTCGGCGCCCTTGCCGATGCAGACACTCCGCGAGTTCGAGGAGAAATTCCGGGTGCCCCTGATTGAGGGTTACGGTCTGAGCGAAGCCAGCCCGGTCGTCTCCAAAAACCCGTTGCGCGGGCCGCATAAGCCGGGCTCCATCGGCATCCCCATTGCCAATGTGGAAATGAGTGTGCAGGACAATCAGGGAAAACTGCTGGGTACGGGTGAGACCGGTGAGATTTGCGTGCGCGGCGGCAATGTCATGATGGGGTACTGGAACCAGCCCGAAGAAACGAAAAAAGTCTTTCGCAACGGCTGGTTGTTGACTGGCGACGTCGGCCATCGCGACACCGACGGCTATTATTACATCACCGACCGCAAAAAGGACATGCTCATAGTCAACGGCATCAACGTTTATCCGCGGGAAATTGAGGAAGTGCTCTATCACTTTCCAGGTGTGCGCGAAGCGGCCGTGATTGGAGTTCCCGATCCCCGCCGCGGTGAGCAACCCCTCGCGTTCGTCGCCCCGGCTGAAGGGCACACTCTTGACGAAAAATCCATCTTGCAATTCATCCGCAGCCACTTGGCGGATTACAAGGTGCCCAGGCAAGTCGCTGTCATGCCCGCCCTGCCTAAAAATGCCACCGGCAAAATCCTCAAGACGGAATTACGCAAGCTGGCGGTGAAATAATTGTCGCGGAAACCTCCTTGAGAGCCGGCTGGGGAGGTATTATGTATAAGCCACTTATGTTCAGATTGTTAACATTGGTCCTTTTCCAGGTTGCGCTCCCGGTCCGCCTTGGGTATTCTGGTTCCACCGTTCGGGCATGAAGCGCGAACGGCCATGTTTTTATGGCGGAAGGATATTGCGTCAAGTGCAAAGCCAAAAAAGAGATTGCCAATGGCGTCGAAGAAACGATGAAAAATGGGCGCAAGGCAATTAAAGGCAGGTGTCCCACCTGCGGCACCGTCATGTTCAAAATTTTGGGTGGCAAGGCCGCTCCCGCACCCGTGCCTCCTGCGACTGGTTAAATTATGTCTTCTTCCCAGCTTGCCTATGTCATCGTTACTCCGTATTCGCTCTTTAAATCCCGCACCGGCGGGGTTTTGAGCCGCTTAATCTCCCGCACGGGCCTCGATTTATGCGCCATGAGGATGTTCGCGCCCAGCCCCGGGCTCGCAGGTCAATACGCGGAGAACATCATCTCCGCCCACGACCCCCAGGACCGGAAAATCCAGGAATTGCTCAAGGACTACATCCTGCACAATTTTTTCCCCGATTCAAAAACGGGCCGGCGCCGCCGGGTATTGGTGATGCTATTCCGCGGCGATGAAGCCGTCCGCAAAGTCCGGTCCGTCATCGGCAATTTAAGCCCCGAACGCCGAAGCGGTGAAACCATTCGCGGCACCTACGGCGACCTCATCCTCGACGACGAAACGGCCCAAGTTCGCTATTTTGAACCCGCCGTTCTTGCCGCCCCGAGCAATGAAGAGGCCGAAACCAAATTGAAATTGTGGGCGCGGTTTTCGGACAGCGACGGCGGCGTCCTGGAAAACGTGACCACCTATCCGCACGGCGATGTTCCCGAACGCACCCTGGTGCTTATAAAACCCGATAACTTCCGTTTTCCCACGGGACGCCCCGGCAACGTTATTGACTTCTTTTCCCGCACCGGGCTTTACATCGTCGGCGCAAAAGTCCTGCACATGAGCACCGCGCAGGCTGTGGATTTCTACGGGCCGGTCCGCGAGTATCTTCGCACCCAACTCAATGATAACATCGGCGCCCGCGCCAAAGGGGAACTCGAAAGAGCCTTTAATTTCAAAATCCCGCCTCCCGTCGAAAAAACCATCGGTGCCGCTCTGGGCCCCGTCTTTGGCGACAATCAATTCGAGAATATTGTGCGCTTTATGTCCGGCCGAGCCCCCTCCGAGTGCGCCTCGACAGATGAATTGAACAAACCCGGCACGGAGAAATGCGTGGCGCTGGTTTACGAGGGAATCAATGCCGTCCGAAAAATTCGCGATGTGCTCGGTCCCACCGACCCCTCCAAGGCGCCGCCAGGCTCCATCCGGCGCGAATTTGGTTCCACCATTATGGTCAACGCGGCGCATGCCAGCGATTCCGTGGAAAACGCCCAACGCGAATTGAAAATTGTCAACGTCGGCGAGAATAACTTCAAGCGCGTTGTCGAGGAGGCTTACGGAAAAATTTGACCCGACCTTAATTTTTCGAGGAGCCGCGCATCGGCGGCGGGAAATTCAAAATCCGGCAATTCTGATTTCGCAATCCATTTGAATGCGGCGCACCCCAGCGCTTGTGGCTGGCCGGAAAGGATCCGGCAGAGGAAAAATCTCAGGTGAACCCGCTTCCCTGGATAATCATGGGTGATTTCTTCAATGAGTCCCCCCACCGAAATCTCCACGCCCAATTCCTCCCGGATTTCCCGGACCAGACACTCCTCGAATGTCTCGCTCGCCTCGCGTTTTCCCCCGGGAAATTCCCACAAGCCGGCCAGATGCGATTCCGCCCGCCGTTTCGCGATGAGCAGTCTCCCGTCGTGAAAAATGAGCGCCGCGCTGACGGCGATGGACTCTTGAGAGTTGCTCATTCCCGCTCGCCAGAAACTTAACGGCCGACGCTCTTGTATATCCACCCAAGCTTTTCCATTTCGGCGGGGACAAAGAGGTTCCGTCCGTCGAAGAGGATCGGATGCGCGAGCGATTCGTAAGCACGTTCCAGGTCGAGCTTCTTGAACTCTTCCCATTCCGTGGCGACAACCAGCGCATCGCAACCGTCGGCAACGGCGTTCATGTCGCCAACGTAGGTCACATTCGGCCCCTCCGGCAAAATCGCCCTTGCCTTTTCCATCGCCTTGGGATCATGAACGCGCAATCGGGCGCCTTCCTTGAGCAATTTTTGGCAAAGTTCAATCGCTGGCGATGATCGCACGTCGTCCGTGTTCTGCTTGAAGGCCAGGCCCAATACGCCAATCGTCTTGTCCTTCAGCACCCAAAGGGTGTCGGTGATCTTTTTCACGAACCGCTCCATTTGATCGGCATTGATGCGCTGGACCTCCTTCAGCAATTTGAAATCACACCCGATTTGCTCGGCGATTTTGATGAAAGCGCTTAAATCCTTCGGAAAACAACTGCCCCCAAAGCCAATTCCGGCGTTCAAAAACCTGCGGCCAATCCGCTCGTCCAGGCCAATCCCGTCGGCTACTTCCTGCACGTTTGCCCCCGCCGCTTCGCAGATGGCGGCAATGGCATTGATGTAGGAAATCTTTAACGCCAAAAAAGAATTTGCGGCATGTTTGATCAGTTCGGCGGAATTGATGTCCGTGACGATGATCGGCGCTTGAAACGGCGTGTAAATCTCCTTCATCGCCGCCACCGGACGCTGGGAGCGCACGCCGATGACGATGCGGTCCGGCTTCATCAAATCGCCCACGGCGAATCCTTCCCGGAGAAATTCCGGGTTGCTGACCACGTCCAAATCCACCTTGGCCTTGCAATAACGACGGATGGTTTCCGCCACCTTGTCGCCGGTCTTGACCGGCACCGTGCTCTTGTCCACCACAATCTTGTATTCCGTCACCGCGGCCGCAATGTCCCGCGCCACCCGTTCGATATAGCTCATGTCCACCGAACCGTCGGGCTGCGGCGGCGTGGGCACGGCAATGAACACCACCTGCGACCTTTGCACGCCTTCAGCGGTGCTGTCGGTGAATGTAAGACGCCCGCTGGCGGCATTTTTATTGACTAATTCTTCGAGGCCCGGCTCATATATCGGTATGCCGCCTCCCCGAAGCATCCGGACCTTCGCCGCGTCGTTATCCACGCAAATGACTTCATGCCCAACCTCTGCAAAACAGGCGCCGGTTACCAGACCGACGTATCCCGTTCCGATGATCGTTAATTTCATGTCAATGGTTCGTACTAAATGGCGCGGCGGACGGCGGTGATGCCGAAGCCGCCGGCATTTGGCTGCGTAAATCCATCAGGCGCTGCCCTGCTTGAGACCCCAGCGATCCCATCGGGTCTTCGCTGGCGACGTTTTCGTAATAAACCAGCGCGTCATTCAATTTTCCCTGCTTGTCGTCAATGGTTGCAATGCCGAAGTTCGCCGCGTTCACTTGTTCCGGCTGGCTCGAACTGTTGATGACTCGTTGATAGGTGGAAACGGCCAGGTCGTCCTTGCCCTCCGCGTCCAAACATGCCCCGCTCCCCAGCAAGGCGTCCGCATCAAATTCGCTTCCGGGATTGGCATCGAGAAAATTCTGGAATTGAGTCTGCGCGTCGGTGTATTTGCCCTGGTCATACAATAACGTCGCGCCTTGCAACAGCGCCCGCTGCGCCGCCAGCGTCCCCGGATGCTCCGCCGCGACCGTCAGGTAGGCGTCAGGCGATGCGTACTCCGCCGAAACCATCACCGCCGTCATGGCGTCCCCCGCCGCAACGGCCTTCTGTGCCCGCTCCACCGAGGAGAACCAGAAGAGAAATCCGACGACGATGATGACGACGGCCCCGGCAATCAGGCTCTTTTTGTTCTCCTCAATCCAAGGCCATAATTTCAGAAAATAAATCGTTGTTGCGTCTTGCGCTTGCATAAATGAACGCGCAGTCTTTCCCGCGAACGCCGAAAACGCAAGCTCGAAATGGCGCTGGGCGATAAGCCGTCGTTCCGATTTATGACCAGATTCCTTTTGGCGCCAATGCTATTGCTGGCCATGGCGCTCCAAATGCCCGGCCAGAGCGCCGCCGACTTTTTCAGCCGCGGCGTTCAGGATGACCGCCATGGGGATCCGGCGGGGGCGATCACCAACGCCTCCCGTGCCATCGCCCTTCAGCCGGATTTTGCCCTCGCTTACTTCCTCCGCGGCAAGGCCGAAGAGAACCAAAGCAATTTCGACGGCGCCATTGCGGACTTTGACAGGGCCGCTTCACTTAAACCTGATCTTGCCCTCGCCTACCTGAACGGTGCCCGGGCCCGGGAAGCAAGGGCCGATTGGCGCGGCGTGGCGGATGATTTGACCAAATATCTCGCGTTAAACCCGGACGACATGAACGCTTGCCAACTGCGCGCCACCGCTAGAAATCTATCCGGTGACCCCGCCGGAGCCATTGCGGACTGCGAGAAATTCCTAGGTTTCAAACCGGATAACCCCGGCGTCTGGTTGGAGCTGGCTCAATTGCGCCAAAACACGGGCGATCTGACCGGTGCCATTGCCGCTTACGGCAAATACCTGGCACTCAAACCGGACGATGCCACCGCTTACAAAAATCTCGCTCTTGCGGAAAAGGCTGCCGGCAATTTGCGCGGCGCGGCGAATGACTTGGCGCGGTACCTGTGGTTGAAACCGGACGACGCCGAAAGCACCTTTGCTCTTGGACAACTGCAGCAAACCCAGGGTGATCTGCGCGATGCCACCAACAATTTCACCAAAGCTGTCGCCTTGCAACCGGACCTCGCCGCCGCCTGGCTCAGGCTGGCCAATATCCAACGGGCCGCCGGCGATTCGGCCGCCGCCATCGCGGACTACAATAACTACCTCGCGTTGAATGACAGCGACGCCACCGCTCATTTTTACCGCGGTGAAGCCAGGCAGAAGACCGGCGATTTGGACGGCGCCATTACGGATTACGACCAAGCCATCGCCCTCAAGCCGGAACTGATGGACGCCTATCGAAACCGGGCGTTGGCGAAATTTCACGAGGGCGATTCGGCTGACGCTATTGCTGATTTCGAAAAATACCTCCAATATAAGCCCGACGCGGAAATCTATTACGACTGTGGATTCGCCCTCCAGGGCACCGGTGATTTAAAGGACGCCGTCGCCAACTATAAAATGGCGATGCAACTTAAACCAGACTTTGCCGACGCCCACTACAATTGCGCTGTGGCCGAACAAACACTCGGTGACACCCGTGGCGCCATCGTCGATTTCGATAAATACGTCGGGGAAAATACCAACGCTCCGGATGCCCTGAACAATCTTGGTGTCTTGAAAGCCGAACAGAACGATTTGACCGGCGCAATTGACGATTTTACCCGGACCATTAAACTCCAGCCGGGTTCGGCCGAGGCTTGGAAAAATCGCGCCACCGCCGAAAAATTAGCGGGCAATTTCAAAGACGCAACTGCGGATTTCAATCAATACCTCAAATTGAACCCGGGAGACGTTGCCGTTTACAAAACCCTGGCCATCACCGAAAAATCCGCCGGCGACATGGACGGCGCGGCCGCCGAGTTGGGCAAGTACCTCGAACTCCGGCCGGCTGATGCGGCCGCCTGGAAAAGCCGCGGCTATGTCTATTACGATCTGCATTCCTATGTGGACGCCCTGATGAATTTCGAAAAAGCCGCGAATTTGGACCCATCGGACGATTATGTCCGCTTCCGCATCTGGCTGGTGCGCCAGAAACTCGGCGATAATACCATCGCCACCCAGGACTTGGAAGATTACTGGAGCGAGCGCAAAGCCCCGGCGCCTGGCGACTGGCCAACGATGGTCGAGCGCTTTTTGATTGGACGGCTGGATGAACGGCAATTTTTTGCCGCCGCCAACGCCGGCAAGGACGTCCAAGCCTGCAAATGCGAAGCGTATTTCTATGCCGGGGAAAGACGGTTGCTCGATGGCGACAAGGCGGTGGCGGGACTTTATTTTGAGCATTGTCAGGACACCGGCGAAAAAGAATTCACCGAATACGCCAGTGCCGCAGCCGAACTCAAAGCCTTGAGATCAGCTCAATAGCGACTTGGCAAATGTGGCGGGCCTGAATTCCGTGAGGTCTTTGGAGTGCGCCCTCCGATCCATCACGGGCGCTTTCCCGTCGTATCGCCGGCGCACCCTTCTTCCAATCCCGGTCAGTGGGGGTTCGTCTATAACCCGCTAAGATCAAAATCTCGGCCGCTTTCCAATACGTCGCCGTCGAACACAACAGTCTTCTTTTTTCGTAGATTCGACACGGTATCCAACGGTGAATGGCGCGTGACGATAAATCGGCTTCGATGTCCTGCCTTG
>JASHVW010000022.1 GCA_030044395.1 Verrucomicrobiia bacterium | reverse complement strand
GTCGAAATCGTTGCTTCCATGTTCGTGCTGAAGGCTTGCGCATAATCATTCGTGGCGGCGTCATAATTCGTCAGTTGCAAATCGCAATCGCCCGTGTAAAACCACGCCAGCGCGCCCATCTCGTTCGTCGGGGCCAGTTGATAAAGCAGTTTGAAAACCCCCTGCGCCTCTTGATAATTCGCCAATGGATTGTTGGTGTCGGACGATGGCATTTGCATCAACGCCTTGCCGTGGGCCAGGTACACCTGTTCCAGCAACGGTCCAGGACAATTCGTGTTCGCCTCCAGCTTGTCAAAATAATCGTTTATCGCTTCCGAATAATCCTGCCGCGCCGCCGCCGAGCATCCCGCCATGAACTCCGCGTCGTCCGCCAGGTCATTCGTCGGAAAATTTTGATAGACAAACTCATAATTTCTCTCCGCCTCCAAATAATTCGTGCCGCCTTGAAGGTAAAAATATTCGGCAATCCACCATTGCGCCTCCGGCGCCAGGTCGCTGGACGGAAATTTGACCACGAAATTGGTAAACAGCGTAAATGCGTCGGTCTCATTTCCCGCCTTGGAATTGTCCAGCGCCAGCGCATACATCACCTGCGGACGAAAATTGTTCGTCGGAAAGCGTTTCAGCCAGTCCTGGTCGCACACCAACGCATGGGTCCAGTCATCCTCCAGCTCATAACTCCGCGCGATTGCGAATTCGACCTGCGGGAGCAACGGCGAACCGGGGAACACCTGCTCAAATTTTTGAAATTGCCGCCGCGCCTCCGCCGGCTTTCCCGACTCCGCCAGGTTCTCCCCGTAAAGCACCCGGCTGCCGGGAACAAATTTACCCTGGGGATAATCGGTCAGGATTCTCGCCATCGCCTGGCTGGCCTCCGTCACATTCGTGAGTTCCAGGCTGGCGCGTAAAATTTGATACAGCGCCGGTTCCTCCAACCCTTCTTTGACGGCGGGATAATGGGTGAACCCGTCTATGACCATCGCGTAATTTGTAATCGCGGCCAGATAATTGGTGTTCGCCAACTCCGCGTCGCCGGCTTTGAATATCGCCTCGGCCCGGTCCCCGGAGGCCGGCAATAAATTTGCCGCCGCCTCGAAGTCGCCGAGACTTTCGGAATGTTGCCCTTCCAGCCAAAAACACCAGCCGCGGTTCAAATGGGCCTCGCCCAGCAGCGGACTGTTGGTGAAGGTAAAAATGAACCCGTCAAGGTTCGTGTGCGCCGCCCACAATAGATTCGTCTCGCCCGGCCGCGTCAAATAGTCCTTCAATTGCAACTCGCCCAGCGATAGCTTTGCCGCTTCTTTGGCCGTCGGGGATCCGGCGAGATAAATCTCCAAATTGTCCTCCGCCTGGGAAAATTGCCCCGCTTGGACCGCGAGCCTCGCAATTTGCAAAATTGCCTGCCGCTGGTATTCCCCGGGGGACTGGTTGGCCAGATTTTCCGAATACGCGGCGATGGCCCCGCCAATGTCATTCATCTTTTCCAAAACAGTCGCCCGCATCACCATGCTGTCGGACTGGTTGGTGATGTCGCCGCCGATCTTCGCCGCTTGAAATAAATTCGTCGCCGCCGCCATCGCCGCCGGAAAGTTGCTCGTCGCCAGGGTCACCTGGTACTGCAATCGCTCCAGCCCGTCATACAAATCCGGCGGAAGGATTTGCGGATTGATGGAATTGAGCGCCGCCTCCGCGCCCGCGTAATTCGTTTCAATGAACAATCCCTGCCCCAGCAATTCCCTGCCGCGCGAAACCAGGTCGTTGTTCGGGTCCAGCCGCGCCGCGCCTTGGAATACGCCGTTGGTTTGTTTCAGCAAAGAGATCGCCTCTGGCCATCGCTTTTGCCAAGCCAGCGCCGCGGCCTCCTCCACCGTGGCGCGCAACCGCAGCGCCGAGCCCGGAAATCTTTGCGCCAACGACCCAAAGGTATCCGCCGCGGCCAAAAAATCGTTTTGGGCAAACTGCGCCTCTCCAATCCAATAGACATATTCGTCCGCCTCGTTTCCGGCCGCGGCCAGATTGTCCCTGAGCAGGACCGCGGAATTTGCGAAATCGCCTTGCTTGAATTCCGCCTGCGCTTCCATAAACACCGCCGCCGGCATATTGGTGGACTCGGGAAATTTTTGCGCGAATTCGGCAAAATCCGCCTGCGCCCGCGCATAATTCGCCGTCTCAAATGCGGCTACCGCCGCGTCGTAAGCGCGTTGTTCCCGGCTGACATGCGCGGCCAGGAGCGCTCCGCTGCTCATCATTAGCGCGAACAATATCAATAGCCTTCGATGCCGGAATGCCATGCCCGATGTTAAACGATTCATTTCCACTGCGAAAAGGTGAATTATTTTGCCTGGGGAGCACGGCTGTTCCAGCCGCAGCATCGGAAAATGACTAATTCACAATTGGAATTAATGACATCATTGGCCATTGGAAATTCCTTAGTCATTACGGTTTGGTTATTAGTCATTCCGGGCAGCGGTAAGGAATCACCCATTCCGGAACCGCTATTCATTTTCGCGGCGACAATATCTCCCTCAGATACTGCCCGGTATAGCTCCCCGTGCATCGGATAATCTGTTCCGGCGGCCCTTCGGCGATGATCTCGCCGCCGCCCGCGCCGCCCTCCGGGCCAAGGTCAATGATCCAATCCGCCGTTTTGATAACATCCAGGTTGTGCTCGATGATTAACAGCGTATTGCCCGTTTCGCGCAACTTGAACAGCACCTCCAGCAACTTCGCCACATCGTGAAAATGCAGCCCGGTCGTCGGCTCATCCAGAATGTAAAGCGTTTTGCCCGTGGCCTTGCGGCACAATTCCGTCGCCAGCTTTACCCGCTGCGCTTCGCCGCCGCTTAACGTCGTCGCCTGCTGGCCCAGATGGATGTAGCCCAGGCCCACTTCCGCCAGCGTCAGCAGCGGCTCGTGGATTTTCGGCACCGCGCGGAAAAAATCCACCGCTTCGTCCACCGTCATGTCCAAAACGTCCGCGATGTTCTTCCCCTTGTACGAAATCTCCAGCGTCTCGCGGTTGTAACGCTTGCCGCCGCAGGCCTCGCAGGTCACGTAAACCGCCGGCAAAAAATTCATTTCAATCTTCAAGACGCCGTCGCCCTCGCATTTCTCGCACCGGCCGCCTTTCACGTTGAAACTGAACCGCCCCGGCTCATACCCGCGCACCTTCGCCGCCGGCAGCCGCGCAAACAGGTCGCGAATATGGTTGAACATGCCCGTGTAGGTCGCCGGATTGCTCCGCGGCGTCCGCCCGATCGGCGTCTGGTCAATCACGATCACCTTGTCCAGATTCTCAAATCCTTTCAACGCCCGATGCGCTCCCGGAATGTCCTTGGACCCGTAAAATCTCCGGAACAGTGCCCGTTGCAGGATGTCGTTGACCAGCGTGCTCTTGCCCGAGCCGCTCACCCCCGTCACGCACGTCACCGTCCCCAGCGGAATATGAACGTCAATGTTCCGCAAATTGTTCTCGCTCGCCCCCAGCAATTCCAACCAGCCCTTTTCTTCCGACGGCGAATTCCGCCTCTTCGGAATCGGAATCTGCAATTCGCCGGTCAGATATTTTGCCGTCAACGAATTCTTGTTCTCCAGGATCTCCGGCAGCGTCCCCGCCGCCACCAACTCGCCCCCATGGACGCCCGCGCCCGGCCCCAAATCCAAAACGTAATCCCCGTGGCGAATGGTGTCGGCGTCGTGCTCCACCACCAGCACGGTGTTTCCCAAATCGCGCAGGCCTCTCAATGTCGCCAGCAACCGGTCATTGTCGCGCTGATGCAATCCGATGCTCGGCTCGTCCAGCACGTAGAGCACACCCACCAGCGCCGCCCCGATTTGCGTCGCCAGCCGGATGCGCTGCGCCTCGCCGCCGCTCAACGTCCCGCTCTCCCGGTCCAGCGTCAAATACCCCAGCCCCACGTTCTTTAAAAAACCCAGCCGCGCGCGGATTTCCTTGATCACTTCGCCCGCGATCTTCCGCTGAAACTCCGAAAGCGCCAAGGCGCCGAAGAATTCATCCGCCTTTTCCACCGACAAATTGCAAACGTCCATGATGGACAGGCCGGGAATTTTCGGTTTGGCGCCGCGGCCGGTTTTGAACCGGGACGCAAAGGCGTCGTCGCCCAAAGTCACCGCCAGAATTTCCGGCTTGAGCCGACGGCCCTTGCAGGCATCGCAGAATTGCGGGCTCATGTATTGCTTGAGCCGGTTGCGGATGAACTCGCTTTCGCTCTCCGTCGCGTGCCGTTCCAAGTTGGGCAGCACCCCTTCGAAGGGGCGGGAGATCTTGCTCATCTTTCCCGCCCGCCAGAATGAAAAGTCAATTTCCTCCCCGCCCGAGCCGTTCATCAAAACCTTCCTGAATTCGTCCGGCAAATTCTTGTAGGGCGTTTCCAGCGCGATGTTGAAATGCGCCGCCACCGACCGCAGCAGCGCCTTGTAATAGATGTTCATCCGCTTGCCCGAACGGCGCCACGGCTGAATCGCAGTCTCCAGCGGCAATTCCGGGTCCGGAATAACCAGGCTCTCATCGAACACCATCTTCTGCCCGAGACCGTGGCACACCGGGCAGGCGCCCGCGGGCGCGTTGAAAGAGAAATGCTTCGGCGTCGGCGGGTCAAAACTCTTTCCTGTCGCCGGCGAACACATCTTGTTCGAATGCAATGTCTCAATCCACCCGTCGGCGCTTGCGCCTCGGGCCACAGTCGCATTTTCCCGGCTTCCGCTTTCTTTTGCCCCTTCCGGCAACTGATGCAGTGTCAGCAAAACTCCGTCGCCCCAGCGCAGCGCCGTTTCCACCGAATCCCCCAGGCGCACCCGGATTTTGTCGTCCATCACCAGCCGGTCCACCACCGCCTCGATGTTGTGAAACTTTTTTTTGTCCAGTTTTACCGGACGGTTCGCGTCGCCCAACTCGACCAATTCCCCGTCCACGCGCGCGCGGACAAATCCTTCGCGGGCCAGCCGCTCGAAGACGTCGCGAAACTCGCCCTTTTGGCGTCGCACCACCGGCGCCAGCAGCATCACCTTCGTTTTCGGCAACAGCGACAGGATTTTGTCCACGATATCGCTGGTGCTCTGCGGCACGATCGCCACCCCGGTTTCGGGGCAATGCGCCTGCCCGATATGCGCGTAAAGCAGCCGAAGGTAATCGTAAATCTCCGTCGTTGTCGCGATGATTGAGCGCGGGCTGCTGCCCGAACTCCTTTGTTCGATCGCAATCGCCGGCGACAGTCCCTCGATAAAATCCACGTCCGGCTTTTGCATCTGGTCGAGGAACTGGCGGGCGTAGGCGGAAAGCGATTCGACGTATTTGCGCTGTCCTTCGGCATAGATGGTGTCGAAGGCGAGCGACGACTTGCCGCTGCCGCTCAAGCCCGTGATCACCACCAGCCGGTCGCGCGGGATTTCCAGCGTGAGATTTTTGAGATTGTGCTCACGCGCCCCGCCGATGCGAATAAATTCTTTGCTCATGTCCGCAATTTTTCAAATGCCGCAATCGGAAAGCATATCAAAAAACCGGGCAAAAGTAAAATGAACGCCGAATTTGGTACTGTCCTGATTCGGGCGGGTCCCCCCGAAAGCCTTCGGGGTTCCTTCTCCCGCGGGAGCGCGTTGGCGTCAAGTTAAGCATTGCACCGCTCTGTGTCTTTGATTGCCCGCGCAAACCGATGGGCGGTCACTCTCACTCTCTGCGAAGCAGCATACTCAAAGCCCTGCAAGGACGGCCGATGGTAACCCGAAAGCCTGAATCAGTCGCAGAGCCGCTTCGCAAATCCAGGCATGTCCTCGTCCCCGTCCTTCTCCAGGGGGAGATATTCCCTCGCCCGCGGGAGCGGGAGAGGGTGGCCGAAGGCCGGGTGAGGGCCGTCCGGGAAAAACTGTTTCCCTTGCGCCCGATGAGGGCGGGCTTTT
>JASHVW010000283.1 GCA_030044395.1 Verrucomicrobiia bacterium | reverse complement strand
TTCGAAAGACACGAATTGCGCCGCTTCCCGCAGTGATATTTCCCGCTGCCATGGCAAAGTGGGAGATGGGGAGACGATGGAAGATCCGCCGGATCCCGCCGTCTGCGCCGTCACGCCCGAAAGAAAGTCGGGAACGGCAAATGCAGCCCCGGCGGCTAATGAGGCTTTAATGAAGCTCCGGCGTTTTATTTTGGCATGTCCCTGCGGTTGAATCTTATGGCATTTTTGCATCGCAGATCCTTTTCGTTGGTTTGTTTGCTTGAAGTCTAGAATCAAAGATGCCCATGGCTATCCCCGTTAGCGGGGAGCGAACGCGACCTGGAAATGCATCTTGCCGCGCCGCAGCGGCACGGGATTTATTGAACGGGAAGGATGACCACGTCTTTGGCCCTGGACTTGGGCGTTACTTTCAAATCCGTTATTTTGCCGTTCTCAACACGCCCTTCCACGGTGGTGCGGTATGGCGCGTTCAGTTTGAAGTCAGCCGTCCAATCGCCAGGCCACGCGGGCAAAAGTTGGATGCGCCTGCCATCGCATTGCATCAACATGTTTTGCAACGTGATCATGCCCGAACCGCCATTGTCGAAGTCGGGAATCCAATCATGTCCAGGCCTCCAGAACCATCTAAACCGTTGGTCGCCGTAGTCCGTGAATTCCGCGACGACCGCTTTCTGCGCCACGTCGGTCAACCCCAATATGGACGATTCCGTGCCGTCTTGTCCCCAACAAGTGTCCTGGGGAAAGCGGCGCGCCGCAAACGTGTCCAGCGCCAATTTCAAATCCGGCTTGCCCACCCCGTAAAGCCGATAAGGAAACGCAACATAAGACTCTGGATTTTCGCTGTTGCGGGGACGACCGTATTTTTCCGCTGGAAGAATAATGGTCATACCATCGGGGTCGCCTTGCCCATAATCACCCAATTTTCCCTTAACCGTTTTCCCCAATGGCAACGGCGGCAAATCCGCCAGCGTTTTGGCCCAACGTTCCCGTTGGTTCGACGAGGCCAATCGTTTGGGAAGCTCCAAAAGACGCGGCAAAATGCTCTTCAGCCCGGCAATATCCGGCGTGGGATTCACCGCATCCAACTGGTAGGTTTCCAATGATTGTGAAGGCGACATTCTGATCTTGCCATCCGCGTCACGCGGCCAATGTTCCGCGTAATACGTCACAATCGCGTCGGCAAATGGAACAATGTCCGTGCGGGCAAAATCCGCATTCCGCGTAACATCATATTCGTCCAGCATTTGCGAAATGATTTCGAGCGCGCCTTGAATGTGGTAACGTTGCCACCTGCTTTGCAGTTCCGTGGTTGGATTGTCCCAGCCAAAATCGTTCAAGTTCGGCAGACCCCAAAACAACATCGTCTCGGGCAATGAAGCGCCACCGTGGTGAAAATAGATTCGGGTGCGATCCTCGGCCAGCGGCAGGTCATGGACATACATGTTGAACCAGGGCTTAAGCAAATCGAAGTCGCCGGTCTCAATCAACGGCCAGTAAAGCAGGCGGTTATTTTGGTTCCAATAAGAATTACCCCAGGCCCGGTAGTCAGGGTCATGATTCCGGTCATCGGATTCACTGTTGCCTGGCAAATCATGCCCGACCGTGAACAAGCCGCCATTGAATTTTACCGGAAAGGCGCCGCGTGAGGAACAGGCCATCATATAACGCTGCATTGCGTAGCCATGCGACACCTGGACGGCGTCATCGCCGCCGCCAACCTGGACCCAACTTCGGTTCCAAAATTCATCCCACCACTTCTGGTGCGCCCGCCAGTCGCGCTTCAAGTTCGCCGCTTCAGTCTTTCTGACCAATGAATCCAGATCGTCCTGCCACGTTTCCGGCGAAGCCGCCTCCGTCTCCGTGAGTGCGATCAAATCAAGCCGTAAATTCCGCTCCGCAACCGATTTCAGAGTGTGATCGCCCGTGCTAACCATTCCAGGGCCCGTGAGCGCCGCTCCAAAGCATCGGTGCAGGAGCGGATCGGGATATTTTTTAAGAATGGAACCCAAATGTTCCTGCTCCAGAACAATCGGATAAACACTGGAGGGATTGTAATGGCACCACGTGACCTGCCGGGCGCGCGCGGGAAGAACCGTGTCCGCCGCGAATTCAATCGGAACCGGATGGCCGCCCAGCTCAAACATACCGCCGGTGTCCGGATCGGTTGTGCGCCAAAGTTCCAATGTCGCTTCCAACGCCGCGGGGCGTCCAAATTTCGCATCGAGGTGGATTACGGGACGATTCGCGTCCGCCCATACACGCAAAACATTTGCGCCCGTCTCGATTTCGACACTGCCGTCTTTCAGATTCAGTATCTGTTCGAAATTCGTCGCGTCCACAAATGGATTCGGCGTCAATCGGACGCGCACTCGGCCGAGTTTCACCAACTTGCCCAATTCTGTCCATGCGTCCGACTTCGCCACTAGCAGCACGATGTCACCGTTTTGTTCCGTCCAAACGTTCGCGGCAAGGTCTCCATTGCCGATGGGCATGGAATCATTCTCGTTTGTTCCCAAGGCTGTCCATGTTACGTCATCATCAGCGATGAGGTGATCTCCGTCGGCGCGCGCGCTTTGCGCGGCCGGAATGCTCAAGAATAGAACGAGCGCAAGCAGGGCTGCATCTGGTTTCATCGTGGAATGAGAATTCGATCAGGCATTGGTGGAATATATTCGGCTGCCGTCTTTTAAAAAGCAAGGCAGTCTGTCCGCCCATTCCACCGCGGCGCGGCGCCAGCATTTAATTCGGATCGTCAGATAATTTTTGATTTGACTGCCACGCTGTTAAGAGCGCGGTTTTCGGCAAGAAGGTCGGACGCCGCTTTCAAAGTCAATTGGCCGGAGAGCGGCAGATTGGCGGACGAATTGCCTATCTGGACTTTCGCGGTACCAGGCTGAAGAATAAATTGTTTGGATTCCTCGCCCCAATACCAAAACGCCTGCTCGTTAAAAGGAAGTTCAAACACGACCGTTTTGCTCTCCCCCGGCTGCAATTCGACGCGCTGGAAACCGACCAATTGTTTGTTGGGCCTCTTGACCGGCGAGGAAGGTGGAGTGACATAAAGCTGCACCACCTCGGCTCCGGCTCGTTGACCTGTGTTTTTGACAATGGCCGAAACGTTTGTTTTTTCATCCGGACCCAGCGTTTCGGCGTCCATTTGGAACTGGTCCATCTGGAATGTCGTATAACTCAACCCGTGTCCGAATGGATAGAGAGGTGAACCATCAAAGTAGAGATAGGTGCGGCCTTTGGTAATATCGTAATCGTGAATCGGCGGCAGTTGATCGAGGGAGCGATACCAGGTGCATGGCAATTTACCGCCCGGATTGCAATCGCCGAAAAGAGCTTCCGCAATCGCCGTTCCCTGGGCCTGTCCCGCACACACCGCGCACAGGATGGCCGGAATGTGCTCCTGCTCCCATTCGATTGCGACCGAGTTATTGGTGGAAACCACCAAAACCGTCTTTGGATTCGCCCCATAAACGGCTTGGATCAAATCGGGCTGCGCGCCAGTGAGACCGATGGTGTGGCGATCAACGCCTTCGCGGTCCACTTCATCGCTCACTCCGCAAACGAGGACCACGACGTCCGCGTCGCGGGCCGCGTCAACGGCTTCCTGAAACATTTTATCGTCCTTTTGACCAGTCACACTGCAACCCTGTTTCAAAACCACCAGCGGGCGACCCTGCTCCGGTGCTGGAGGCACGGAAGGATTCAGTTGAAGTTGTTCCACGTTCAGAATGTATCCCCCACCCCCTCGAAAGCGTAAAAACAGCGAGTGTTGACCCTCAATCCCGGTCAGCGGCGCGGAGACGTTGATCCATTTCTGCCAATCCCCGGTCTGCGGCACCGCGAGGGTGCAAGCTACCGGACCATCCAATCCATCGAGATGCACCTCAATCTGACCGCCGTCCCCCGCGCTGGATACCCGCGCCTGCAACTCGGTTTTCCCGCTGAAATCCACTTTGGAAAATTCCGCCCAGGAACCATCCGAAATATACGCCAGATTCATTCCGCCCTCGGAAGATGATTGCAACTGCACACCGCCTCCGCTCGCCACCATCTCGTCCGCCGATATATAGGGACGATAGACGGTCACTCCAAGACTTTTGGTTATGCCCTGATACGGTGAAACCCGGGCGATGGGCGCACCGCTGTAACCACCCAAAAGACACACGTTTGCCATGGGACCGATTACGGCTATTTTATTGATGGCGCCCTTATCCAAGGGGAGGAATTGAGAGTCGTTCTTTAAAAGCACCAACGTTTGCCGCGCGGCCTCCAATGCCAAAGCCCGGTGGGCGGGGGAATCCACCACCTCAAAAGGAATTTTTGTATAGGGAACATCCGCGGCGGAATCAAACAAACCCAGCAGGTGTCGCACCATCATGATGCGGGTTACGGACAAGCTGATTTCCTCTTCACTGATAAGTTCCCTGTCCACCGCCGCCTTCAGGTTCGCCTGCAACGTCCCGCCGCAATTCAAATCGCATCCCGCCGTAACGGCCATCGCGGAAGCAATGGGCAGGTTTTCCGCGTAATGGTGCGGGTCATAGATGTTATCAATTGCGTCGCAATCCGACGTGACGTACCCGCGGAATCCCCACTGATTCCGTAATAATTCCGTCATCAAAAAATGGCTGGCGCAACAGGGAATGCCATTCAGCGCGCTATACGCTCCCATCACCGTAAAAACGTCGCCTTCAAGAATAGTGGCGCGATACGCGCGCGTGTAATATTCCCAAAAACTGCGCTCATTCACCGGGGCGGAAACCCAGGTGCGGTCATCATCGGTATTGTTGCAAATGAAGTGTTTCGAGCAGGCCGTGGTTTTGAGATAATTCTCATTGTCGCCTTGCATGCCCCTGACCGCTTCGACCGCGATCGTGGCCGCCAGGCACGGGTCTTCTCCCGGCGCCTCTTCGCACCGTCCCCATCGCGGGTCGCGATGCAGATTAAGCGTCACTGGCGAGTAGTAGCTCAGGCCATTTTTTGTCCGGTTGTCGTACGCCCGGGCTTCATCGGAGATCGCCGTATAAATGCGCAAGGCCAGGTCCGGATTCCAGGAAGCCGCCAATCCCAGGGGTATCGGAAAAGACGTTACCGGCGCGCTGCGGAGCAGGCCGTGCAGCGCTTCGCCGGTATAATAGTTGTAAGGCGGAACATTTAATCGCTCAATGCCCGGTGCCTGGGAGCCAAGCTGTCCGATCTTTTCGTCCAATGTCATTTGTTTCACCAATGCTTCGGCCCGCCGCCAGGCGCGGCGATACGCAGCATCCGAAATTCCCGCACGTCCGCCAATCGCCCGGCTGGGCGCAGAAGGCGGTTCGACGGCCAAAGCGCCCGGACCAAATCCCAGCGCCAGAACGCCGGCCGCCATGGCAGCCGTCGAAATGAATTCTCTGCGGTTCAGTTCATTCCCTTGTAATTTTTGCGATGTCATACTCGTTCGGATTTTGTGTTTGGTATTCTCAACGCTCCGGAAATCTTTTTCAAAAGCGTATGGCCGATCAGACTGACACAAATCAATTGCCGCGTTCCATCCTCTAAAGCGGGGAGTCCGGGCTTTCGGTCGAATTTATTCCCATCCATGGATTGAATTGTA
>JASHVW010000282.1 GCA_030044395.1 Verrucomicrobiia bacterium | reverse complement strand
TACCAACGACAGCACCGAGCGTCAGAATTGTTTTTTTCATATTAAGAGTATTTTTGGGGGTTTGGTATTTAGTTTTTAGTTGTTTGTTAGTTGTTTGTAAAAGTCTCGACCCAGTCATTGGCTGCAGCAGGCAAAATCCAAAAACCCTGAGCCACTCCAATTTGAGGTTCTGCAGCAGTTCCATTTTCATTCCATTCCGGCGCACCACCATGAGTCACTGGAGAGTATTCAAATGTATTATATCCACCAGAAGTAGGGTTATATGACAAAACAATGTCACCACTCGTCGGTTGATAACCAAGCACCGTGGTAATCCCACCAGCAAGCGGAACCTGTGAACCGATCAAACCATATACCGCAGCAGGCGGGAAATATGCATTTGTCAACGTACCTTGAAGCACAGTGCCCACTTGCGTAAGATTCGTGTCACTTGGATCTAGCATCCAGAACCCTTCGCCACAGTTGAGTGAAAAGTTACCGGCAGCGGCTCCGTTCAGGTTCCATTCAGGTGCCCCTCCATGTGTCACCGGTGAATATTCCAATGTGTCGTAAGTAGTGCCGTTGAAAACTAATACAATCGTTCCACTGGCCACGTTGGTGCCGCAAACGGTTGTTATTGTGCCATTGGTTCCGGTCCCATCTACGTCCAAGGCCGGCGCTACCAACGCATATGCGTTTGGTGTCAGCGAGGTATTGACGTATCCTACAATATTCTGGGAATAAACCTGTGCGTTTGAAGTTAAAACTCCCGCTGCGAGTGCGGCAGCGGCCATTAATAGTGCTTTTGTTCTCATTTTCTGTGTTTGTTGTTGTTACGGTGTTGCCGTGTGTGCGTCAAATATCCCAGAATGCCAAGAGGGTGTCAACAGTTTTTTATAAAAAATTTGAACGTTTTTTGGCAACTGGAGAATTCAGCATAAATTGTTTATATTAAATCGCTTAAGTCTTAAGTTCGGGAGATTTTGACCGCGAAATAAACGAAATACACGAAAAAAAATGATGCGCGGATCTTTTGCTTGGAAGAGGCCAAAAACGAGCAAAAGTGATGATCTAAATCCAAAGCGGGTCTGGCGTAAGGCTTGTACTGAGGGATTGACAGCGACACCGTTTTGGTGTCTATTTGGGGTGTGACGAAGATCAGCTCAAAGGAACTTCATGAAAAGACTGGCGCGGTTTTGGACCAGGTCAAGAGCGGCCAACGGTTCCAGATTGTCCGCAATGGGCAACCGGATGCGGTGCTGTTGCCGTCCGGTGAGCAGATTGATCCATCTTGGGATGAGATCATGGCCGAAGTGTGGGAAGCCCAAAAGCAACCCGGAGCCAGGCGGCCAAATCCTGTTTTGAAGGAGCGCCGACGCAGGGATTCGGCCATTCTTAAGAATCATGCCCCTCATCTACGCTGATACGTCCGCGCTGCTGGCCTTTTTTCATCCCGGGGACATTTTTGCGATACTTGTGACGGGGGCGGTGAGGAAGGAATCGCCGGATTTTGTCTATTGGCCGTTTTTGCGGTTTGAATTGAGACATCATTTGCGGACTGTCCGGACCGATGCATTTGGTGAAATTGCCTGGCGCGCGTTAAGGACGGCGGAAAGAACGGCGGCACGGTTGCGCTGGCAGGCCGAACTGACCGCCGACAAAATGCTGGATGCGGCGGAGGAATTAAGCGGGGAACGCGCCGGGAAACATCCATGCGGGGCGGCCGATTATTTGCATGTGGCGGCCGCACGCCGGGTGAAATTGATTTCCGAATTGGATGAATTTTGGACGTGTGATGCGGCGCAGGTGGAATTGGCGCGGGCGGCGGGATTGAAGACGAGACTGTTTGTTGAGAGCCGAAAGGCAGAATGACCGGGAATTCCGAAAGCTGGAAACGGTTTGACGCGAATTTACACGAATTGAACACTAATTTTAACCGCAAAAGAACGCACCAGATTGATCAGCGCGAAATACGCCAAATGCGCAAAAATGGGATTTAACGGCAAACGGCGAGGCCGCCGTTTAACTCAGAAATGTTTCGGATGAATGGCCAGGCCGGGTTTGATCAAGTCGTCATCAAATGCCACCACCTTGCAGTCCAGCCATTCCCCGAGCGCGGCAAATTCAGCGTCATAAGCTGAGAGTCCATGAGCTTCAGCCAATCTTAAAACCTCCGTGGTGGAAACATCAAAGGTGTCCACCACCGTCGCCGCAAACGCAAATGTGGAATTGGCCGTGACGATGCCGATTTTTCGCTGTCGCATCATGCCCAACAGCGCGTTGCGAAATTCACTCTGCCAGATCACAGGCGAAATCCAATCCGGGTCTTTTTTGTGAACTTCCAACGCCAGCGCGGATTGGTCGGTCTTGCAGGCAAGAGCGACAATTAAGTTGGTGTCAGCGACAATCAATTCGCCGCCTCCGTCCATGTCAAAACATCGCTCATGGAAACTTCGCTTTTGAACTTTGCATGCAGTCGCCGCGCTTCGGCCGATACATCCTTATGAGGTTTTCGCCGACGCAAACCTGATTCAATCAGGAACATCGCTTGTTTTTCCTTGCTCCGCCGCGCCTCCTGGGCGGATTTGACAAGCCGGTCATGGATTTCACCGGGCAGATCGCGAATTAAGAGTGTCGCCATATAACAAAATGATAGCACACCGTGGGCGCCAGGCAAGGGGGATTCGACAAAGCGTTTAACCACGGACCCGGCTTCGCTGCGCTACGCCGCGGCAGGTGGGCACGGATAAACACTGATAAAAAACTCATGTTTTGCCACAGGCGCAGATCATCGCGGGCGGGGTTCAACGGCCGAAAATCATCACCGCGAAATACACGAAATACGCGAAAAAGCCTTGACGCGAACCCCGAAAGCATTCGGGGCGGGTTAACGCGAATGGACGCGAAAAAATGACCGCGAAGGAATAAACCGGATTGATTACCGCGAAAGAGACGAAACTAAATGTTAACCACAGATGGGTACGGATCCGGCTTCGCTGCGCTACGCCGCGGCAGGTGGGCACGGATTTTTAGCCGCAAAGAGGCTCAAGAATTGAATGAAGGCAAACCCAAGCAGCACACTTCTCATTCTGCTCTTTGCACACCTTGGCGGAAAAAACGTTGTCAAAAAACAATACATTTGAATAGCGTTGCGAAATTCCGAATTTTTCCGATTCACGTTTCTGCTTGAAGTCCGGCCTATTGGCAAAAGGGAATGAGGGGCAAAATTCGCCGCGTAAACGCGGAACTCCAAACGCCCGGCTTTAAACACTTCAACTGTCTTGAACTCCCCCCGTTCATCGGCTACTATCTCTTGCCTATGACATTGACAGAAAAGCTCCTCGCCCGGGCGGCAGGCAAATCCGAAGCGCAGGCCGGCGACAATATCTGGGTGAACGCGGACGTTTTGATGACTCACGACGTCTGCGGTCCCGGGACTATCGGCGTCTTCAAACGCGAGTTCGGCAAGAGCGCCAAAGTCTGGGACAAAAATAAAGTCGTTATCATCCCCGACCATTACATTTTCACGGCCGATTCCAAAAGCAACCGCAACGTTGACATCCTGCGCGATTTTGTGAAGGAGCAGGGGTTGCCATATTTTTACGACGTGATTGACGACCCGAACGGACATTGGCATTTCGATCCCTCGAAGGGAATGTTGCAGCGGCAATACGGCTCGCAATACGCCGGTGTTTGCCATACGGCCCTTCCGGCCAAAGGCCATACCCGTCCCGGCGAAGTGCTTTTTGGCACGGACTCCCACACCTGCATGGCGGGCGCGTTCAACGAATTCGCCACCGGCATCGGCAACACGGACGCCGGCTTTGTGATGGGCACCGGCAAGCTGCTCCTCAAAGTGCCCGAAACCATGCATTTCCGGCTCGAAGGCAAATTGCAGCCCGGGGTCATGGCCAAGGACATCGTCCTGCATTGCATCGGCGAAATCGGCTTCGACGGGGCCACCTATCGCGCCATGCAATTCGACGGCGAAGGGGCGGCGAACCTGTCCATTGACGACCGGATGACCATTGCCAACATGGCCATCGAGGCGGGCGGCAAAAATGGCATTTTTGAATTTGACGCCCGCACGCAGGAATACGTGGAGGCCCGCGTGAAATTAAATGGCACGAAGGCCACCTACAGCCCTGTCGAACCCGACAAAAATCAAAAGTTCGTTTATGAACTGACGGTGAACCTTGACAAGCTCGAACCGACGGTCGCCTGTCATCCCGATCCCGGCCAGCGCAAGAAGGCCAGGGAGTTGGGCCACATCAAATTGGATCGCGCTTACGTCGGTTCCTGCACCGGCGGCAAGACCAGCGACTTTGTCGAGTTCGCCCGGGTGCTTCGCGGCAAGCACGTGGCCATTGACACCTTTGGCGTCCCCGCCACGCCGGAGATTGTCCACGACTTGCAGAGCACCCGATGGGGTGACAAGACCATCTGGCAAATCCTCACCGATGCCGGCGTGCAAATGACCGAAAATGCCGGGTGCGCCGCCTGCCTGGGAGGGCCGGTGGACACGTTTGGCCGCATCAACAAGCCCGGCATCAAGTGCATCAGCGCCACCAACCGGAATTTCCCGGGCCGCATGGGTGACAAGGAATCGCAGGTCTTTCTCGCCTCACCCGCCACGGTTGCCGCCAGCGCCATCGCGGGAAAGATCGTTGACCCGCGGGAATATCTGGAAAATTGATGTGGGTTTAATTGAAGCGAGCTGGATTGAAAAGATTCCCGGGGCTCTCGCGCCGCGTCTCCGTGAACTGTTGGAACATCCCGAAGGTTGACGTGAGCCGGCTGTGTTCAGTCTTCATCAAACTTCCGCTGGACCAGGGCCGAAAGTTCCGTAATGGCCGCCTGGGCGTCCGCCCCGCGCACGTGGAGCGTCAACCGGCTCCCGGGACCGGCCGCCAGCATCATCAAGCCCATGATGCTCTTGCCGTTGATTTTTTCACCGTCCTTTTCCACGAAGATATCGCACGCGAACCGATTGGCGGTTTTGACGAAGAGCGCCGCCGGCCGGGCATGAATGCCAAGTTTGTTGGCAATGACGACTTCCTTGGTTAGAAAATCGCCCTCCGACAACTTTTTCGCGCTCATTGGTTTGCTCATGATGGTAACTGTATGAAGACCAAAATGCCACTGATTTTTACATAGGGGGCGGGTTTTCCGGTTTCATGTGTTCAATCAGCCGCTCATTAAGCTCCTGCGCCGCGTTGTAGCCGGACATTTTTAATTTTGTCTGGAACGCCGCCACTTCGATCAGCCGCGCCAGGTCCCGGCCCGGCCGCACGGGAATGACGATGTGCGGAATCTCGACCCCCAGCACCTTGACAAAATCCTGTTCGATTCCCAGCCGTTCCACCTCGGCCACTTCATCCCAAAACTTCAGCGAAATCACCAGATCCAGGCTCTTTTCCTTGCGAATGCTTTTCACGCCGAACATCGCGGCGACGTTGATGATGCCGATGCCGCGGATTTCCATGTGGCTGCGCGTCAACTCCGAGCTCGTCCCAATCACCTCGCGCCCGTCCATCAGGGTCACGCGCGTCACATCGTCGGACACCAGGCTGTAACCGCGCTCGATCAGCGCCAGCACCGCCTCGCTCTTGCCGATGCCGCTTTCGCCGCGGATCAACACACCCACGCCGAGAATATCCACCATGCTCCCCATCTCGGTGCCGCGCGGCGCAAACATCATCTCGAGCGCCAGGGTCGCCAGGTTGATAAATTTCATCGTCACCATCGGCGTCTGAAACAGCGGAACGTTTGCCGTCGCCGCCGCCTGCAAAAATTCCGTGTCGGGTTTCAACGCGCGGCTGAAGACGATGCAGGGGATTTTGTAGGCGAACAAATAGGCGTAGCGCGTCTCGCGTTCCCTGGTCGAGAGAGAGCGCAGATAAAAGACCTCGGCGTGGCCCACCGCCTGGACGCGCTTGTAGGCGAAATAGCGCGTGAACCCGCTCAACGCCAGGCCGGGGCGGTTCACCGTCGGCTCGCGGATGATGCGCTTCAAATTCTCCTCGCCGGCGAGCAGCCGCATTTCGAGCGCCGCGCCGTGTTCTTTGTAAAATTGTTCAACGGTGACGGATTGCCGTTGCATGGGCGGAGCTTAACGAGAGAGGACGAAAATGTAACGAGGAAAATATGGCCGACATGAATCGCGTCATTTCCCCAATGACTGCAGCAACTGCCTGGCTTGCGCGTAGTCCGGTTTCAGTTGCAACGCATTTTGCAGGTGAAGCCGGGCCTCATGGCTCCGTCCCAGCGTGGCCAATACGGAGGCCAGATTGAATTCCGCCTGCGGATTGTTGGGATCAAGCCGCAATGACGTTTGGTAGCTGGCAATCGCCTGACTCCAATTCCGTTGTTCGGCAAGCGCGTTGCCCAGGTTGAAATAAGTCGCGCCGCTGGCCGGATTGATTTGAATCGCTTTGCGGTAATTTTCGATCGCTTCATCCAAACGTCCGCTTTGAGCGAGTGCCAGGCCTAGGTTCTGATAAGCGCCGGCATCACTTGAATCCAATCGCAAAGCTGCCTGGAATTCCTGGATTGCTTCGCCAGTTTTTCCCTCGCCGGCCAATGCCACGCCTAAATTGTCAAAGGTCACCGCATCAGCAGGGTCAATGCGCGCTGCCTGCCGATAGCGGACGATTGCTTCGTCAAATTGACCTTGCATCGCCAAAGCCATGCCCAAGTTGTTGAGTGTCCTGGTATCGTCTGGGTGCCGGTCGAGCGCCTGGTCATACGCCGCGATTGCTTCGGGCAAGCGCCCGGCCGTGGCCAGGGCCAATCCCAAATCGTCGTATGGATTGCCGTAGCGCGGGGCAAGCTGGACAACTTCAGAAAAACAATCAACCGCCTGGCCACTTCGGCCCTCCTGCAAAAAGCAACTGCCGAGCTCATACCAGGCCGAAGCATTGTCCCGATTTACGTTGAGGGCGTGGGTGAACAGCGTCTCACTGTTCCGCCAATAGTCCAATTGTCGTCTCGTCAAAACAGCACAGGCGACCAAAGCCGCAATGGCAATCAACGACATCGCCATCTTCAAGGGCCACCGGTCCCCGGCAACGCGGGCGGCGCCCCACGCAAAGATGATGAACAACCCGACGAGCGGAACGTAAGTGTAACGGT
>JASHVW010000281.1 GCA_030044395.1 Verrucomicrobiia bacterium | reverse complement strand
AGCCGAAGAAGAACCCGGTCAACGCACGGCGCGGCCCGGCGTCCGGCAGGAGGGCGAGCATGGGACTGCCAGCGCCAAAGTCGAAAATGACAAACGAAAGGCCCACGGTGATGAGGAGGGCAGTGCCGATGAACTCGGATAAATATGCCGGCCACGGAATCTTCACGGCGAAAAGGATAATCGGGATTGTCCATCTTCCAAGAACGGAGGTCGTCTTGAATTAAGGGGGCCGCGAAGACAGTTTCGAAAGTTTGAGTGTGGTCACGCTCGCTGCCATTAGGGACTGCCACCGGTCTTTTCCGGCGGCGGCGGCACCATTTCCAAAATCTCCTGCAGGGGAATTCGTATCCAGAGAGGGCGTTCCTTGAGTTCGTAACCGATTTCGTAAATGGCCTTGCGGAGGAGGAAGGCATTGGTGAGGATCTCCAGACTCGTTTCGTCCGCCGGCAAGAACCTGGCGCCGGCCGCGGCGTGGCGGTAAGCCATGAAATAGATGGCTCCGACCCAGCGCGCCCAATAGCGCGTCCATGAAATCATTTGTTGCGATTGTTCCGGAGAAAGATTGCCGCGCTCGATTTGTTTCAACAGGCCGGCATAAGCGGCATGGTGAAAAGACTCAATCATTCCGGCGACGTCGTTCAATGGCGAGCGTTTGAGGCGGCGTTCACTCACGGCCACGGACGGTTCGCCCTCGAAATCAATGATGAGATAATCCTTGCCGGTATGGAGCACCTGTTTCAGGTGAAAATCGCCGTGGTTGCGGATGCGGTCGCAGTCCATCCGGCGCTCATAGACAGCGCGAAAACGTTTAATAATTTCAGACTCAAGGAGGAGCGCCTTCTGGGCCTGCGGTTGGATTTCCGGGGGCAGATTTTTCAAGTTGCGGTTGAGCAATTGAAAATTCTGCCGGGTGAGATTTCGCATGGATTGGAAGAGAGCGCGTTGGGAATGGGGCACGAAAGGTTCCGGCGCAAAGTTTGGATTCTCGGTGTTGCCGGCGAGGGCCAAATGCATTGCGGCAGTGCGTTCGCCGAGGGCGCGGACACTTTCGACATAGGTATCAATGACGTGGCGGGCGAGTTCGGGAAGTTCAGCAGCGGAGGCGGACAGTTTGATGACGCTGTAGGGCGGCAAAGGAGCGTTGCGCTGCTCCGGCGGCAGCGTTTGCACGCGCTCATAAAATTTTCCCAGCGCATCAAGCGTGTAGTCCCACGCATCCTTGGTCTTGGGCACATAAGCGGTGAGGACGGCCAGGGTTCGCGGTTCCTCGCGGCCGGAACGATATTCCAGGGCGCCGGCGAGCGGCGGCGAGAAGGGGAATTTTTGCGCACTGAGGAAGCGAAGGATTTCGAGGTCGGGATTGACGCCAAAATCCAGCCGACGGAATAATTTCAAAATGACCTTGTCGCCGAAAATGACGGAGGAATTGCTGTGATCGGCGCGGAGAATGGCGGGCTCGAGGGCGGCGCTGTTTTCACCGGCGACATTTTTGAATTCCGTTGTCGGGGTGGCATCGAGCATACCGAACCGGCCATCGAGATTTTGGACGCCGGCGATGAGTTCCAACAGCGCCCGTGGCAAATCGCGGCCGGCGAGGGCGTCGTAAAGCACGCCGTTTTGTACGGCTTGAGCAAAGTTGAGGCGCGCGATGACCACCGGCGCCAAATCCCGGGCAATCGCGTCGGCGGCCTCGCCGAGGGCGCAAGCGATTGGCAGGACGTAGATGTCGGGGTCGCCCTGAAGATATTCGGTTTGGGCAAAAATAATGAAGGCCTTGTCGTTTGGCGAAGCAGGGACGCGGATTATCTCCTGGACGCGGACATTTTTAATGCGGCGCGATTTATCGGCGAACCAGGGACGCGAAGGCAGCCAACGCTGGAGGGCGCGTTCGAGTTGCAAATGGTGGCGCTCGTCGAAAATCTCCTCCCAGTCATTGGCAATATTGAGGACGGCCCGCACATCGGAAGGACCGGCGGTTTCGCCATCGGTTTTTGGCTCGAGTGAGAACCAATAAAATGAGTGAGGTCCGAGGGTGAGGAAATAAGGCTTGTCGGTGATGGGAGGAAATTCGGTACGTCCGAAGAGTTCGACGGGAACGAGGTTCTGGAAGGCAGACAAATCCAATTGCACGGGTTGGACAAAGCGCGACAAATTGGCAACGACAAGGATGATTTCGTTTTGGTAGCGGCGGATGCAGGCAAAGATTTTACGGTTTTCGGGATTGAGGAATTCAATGCTGCCGCGCCCGAAAGCGTTTTGGCGCTTGTAAAGCGCGATGACGCGGCGCATCCACCAAAGGAGCGAATAGGTGTTGCGGTCCTGGACCTCGACGTTGACAGCTTCGTAATGATTTTCCGGATCGAGATTAATGGGCAGATAAAGGCTTTGGGGGTTGGCGCGGGAAAAGCCGGCGTTTTTGTCCGCGCTCCATTGCATGGGGGTACGGACACCGTTGCGGTCACCCAGATAGATATTTTCGCCCATGCCGATTTCGTCACCGTAATAGATGACGGGGGTACCGGGGAGGGAGAGGAGGAGGGCGGTGAGGAGTTCGATCCGTTTGCGGTCGTTGCCGACGAGCGGGGCCAAGCGGCGGCGGATGCCGAGATTCAAGCGCGCCTGCTGTACGTGCGCATACATGCGATACATGTAATCGCGCTCCTCGTCGGTGACCATTTCGAGGGTGAGTTCGTCGTGATTGCGAAGAAAGAGCGCCCATTGCGCGGTTTCGGGAATCGGGGGGGTCTGCTCCAGGATATCCACGATGGGAACGCGGTCTTCCATGCGGAGGGACATGAAGAGGCGTGGCATGAGGGGGAAATGGAAGGCCATGTGGCATTCGTCGCCCTTGCCGCCCCCGAAATACGCGACGGCGTCCTCCGGCCATTGATTCGCCTCGGCCAGAAGCATTTTGTCTCCGTATTTTTCATCCACGTGCCTGCGGAGTTTTTTTAAAAATTCGTGTGTCTCGGGCAGATTTTCGCAACTGGTGCCTTCGCGTTCGTAGAGGTAGGGGACGGCGTCGAGGCGCATTCCGTCCACTCCCATGTCAAACCAGAAATCCAGGACGTTGATCATTTCTTCATGCACGGAGGGATTATCGAAATTCAAATCCGGCTGGTGCGAAAAAAAGCGGTGCCAGT
The DNA here is from genome assembly GCA_030044395.1 of Verrucomicrobiia bacterium. Taxonomy (GTDB): domain Bacteria; phylum Verrucomicrobiota; class Verrucomicrobiia; order Limisphaerales; family UBA11358; genus UBA11358. The sequence goes on along the minus strand of JASHVW010000281.1, from coordinate 2,269 downwards.
AAAAGGCGTTGGCCCGGGCGTCCCAGGTCCAATTCGACACTTCGACGTCTTTGAAGATGATGCGGGCGCTTTTGTATTTATCGGGCGAATCATTCCAGACATAAAAATCGCGGAACGTGCTTCCGGCGGGCGAACGTCGCGCGCGTTGAAACCAGGGATGCTGGTCCGAGGTATGGTTCATCACCAGTTCAGTGATGACGCGCAAGCCGCGGCGGTGGGCTTCGCGGAGAAAGACTTTGAAATCCCCGAGCGTTCCGTACATGGGATGCACATTGTAGTAATCCGCGATGTCGTAACCGTCGTCCTTGAGCGGGGAAGGGTAGAACGGCAGCAGCCAGACGGCGGTAATGCCCAGGTCGCGCAGATAATCGAGGCGGCTGGTCAAACCCCGAAAATCGCCGGCGCCGTCGCCGTCGCTGTCCTGAAAGGCGCGGACGTGAACTTCATAGATAACGCCGCTTTTATACCACATGGGGATTTTTTCCGGCGTGGTCGGGGGCGGTTTTTGGTCGGAGAGAATAGCGGCCGTTTCGGCGGGCACGCGGGATGGCTCCTTTTCAGCAATCATCCACGCAATATCAGGACAGAGAATGCAGTTGTCAAACGCGTGTATTAATAGGTGAGCAATTCCAATTCGCGGAGACCTTCATTACCCAATTGCCAACGGCCGCCGCGTTTGACGACGAGATGGCAGCAGGGGTTGGCGAGGGCATTGGGGACATTGACGGAGAGCAACTGATATTTGGCCGGGCTTTTGATTTCGGACGGCGCGCGAGGCATGAGGGCAAAGGCGACGCCGTTGTAGTTGAGGGCGATTTCGTAACCGGCGATTCCCTGGCGCTGGGCGACGGAATTTGGCAACACGAGCATCGGGTAGCGTTTCAGGTAGGGAAAATTCGTGGCGCGGACGAGGACCCGGCAAAGCTCGGTCTGGCCGCGGAGAAAATCGAGCAGATTAAATCCATTTGGATTGTGCTCCTGAAGGAGAATTTCCCGGTCGTTGAGGCCATTAAGATTCTGGCCGTTCCATTCGCCGTGATCGTTGCGCTCGCCGGGGGAGGCGATTTTGAACCAGGACGCAAAATTGTCATTAACCAGGACGTTCAATTCAAAATGAACGTGGGCGCGCCATTGGGCAATGACTTCGGCATTGGAGGTGCGTCCCATGGTGGCGATGGCTTCGCCGGCTTTGACGGGTTCGCCGACGAAGAGGCCGGGGCGCGGGGCGCTCAAGTGAGCGTAGAGCGAGTAAATTTCAATTCCCTGGATGACGTGGCGGATGACGATATAATTGCCGTAGTTGGATAGGGACGGCCGGCGGTTGATGTAAACGACGGTGCCGGCGGCGGTGGCCATGACGGGGTCGGTTGGCTCGCCGCGGCGGTCGGTCTGGAGATGGCGAATGTCGAGGCCTTCATGGAAGCGCTGGCCGTTGTCGCGGACGCAACCGAAGCTGCCGCTGGTCCACGGTTTGTCGGGCTCAGTGGGCGCGAAAAATTTCAGTTCGGCCCCAGGCACGTAGAGGTAATGGTTTGCGGTGGGGAATTGAAACGGTGTTTGCGCAAGGAGATTCGCGGAAAAAAGCAAAATTACTGCGAGAACGAATACCTTTGAAAATTGAGGCGTGTTACCTGGTCCCGGGCGCCGGTGCTGACACGGAATCATTGAAACTGCCCTTTTTGATTTTTTTTGATGACGTTGGTAAGTCCAAGGACAAACGTTTCGGCTTCGATTCGCGACATGTCCGGCGTAAAGGTCAACGTGCCGTTGTAAATGCGCTGGGTAATCAGGGGGGCGGCCAGCCAGCGGCCATCCGACAGTTTCTTTCCCCATTGGCCAAAAATGGCGAGGTGTTTGCCGGGATACGAGGCGGTATTTTGTTCGAGAATCATGGAACTGCTTTCGTCGAAATTGAATTGGATGGCGAAGCCGCCGACGGTGTTGATGAGCCTGGCGCCGGCAAGATTGGCTTCGGTGAAGAGGGGTTCCTTGTCAATGGTCAGCGATATGGGGTCAGCGCGAAAGACAGAGATGGACTGGGTGGTTTGCGGGTTGTCGGCCTCGGCCTCGAGATGAATGCGGACGGCGCTGACCTCTTTTGCCTTTTCCCTTTTTTCGGTTTGGCAGCCACATGACAGGGCGAGGGCCAGGGCCAGCGTGAAATAGAGATTGAATTGTTGTCTGCAAATTTGCATAGTGGCATCACAAAACCGCATCACGCGAAAAAAGTAAAGCATTATGGGAAGACAATACAACAAAGTCATCAAAC
>JASHVW010000280.1 GCA_030044395.1 Verrucomicrobiia bacterium | reverse complement strand
TCCAAAATTTGAAACTTTTGACCTCCAACGGTTTTAGATGATAATCATTTATGCCGCAGTTTTCCTACAAGGCGCGTAAACGTTCCGGCGAATTAGTCGAGGGCGTTCTCGAAGTCATGGATCGTCCTGCTGCCGTGGCGCAAATTGAGCGCCTCGGCCTGTTTCCCATTGCCGTGGATACGGGCAAAGCCGTGGCGCCAACGCTCCGGGGAGGACAGAAAACCGATTGGATGTCTTTGTTGCCGCCGACGCTCCGGGCGCAGTTTCAGAAAAAGCGCAAGCCGAAGCTTCAGGAACTGGCCACCTTCACCCAACAATTGGCCAACCTCCTCCAATCCGGGATGCCCTTGGCCACCGCCCTCAATAGCATGACCTATCTTGAAACCAAGGGTATCCCCTCTGATGTCAGCCGCGAATTGAGGCAGGAAGTCACCGAGGGCCGCAGCTTATCCGACGCCATGGCCCGGCAGCCCCGCGTGTTCTCGGAACTGTATGTCAACATGGTCAAGGCGGGCGAGCAAAGCGGTGCGCTGGTGGACGTCCTCCGCCGCATGGCGGATCATTTTGATAAATTCGCGCAGTTGCAATCCAAAGTCACCTCCGCCATGGTTTATCCGGCCATCGTCATTTGCGTCGGTTTCGGCATGATTATCTTCTTTTTGTCCTTTGTCCTTCCCAAATTTATCTCGCTCTTCGGCAATGCCGGTTTTACCCAATTGCCGACCATCACGCTCATTTTGATCAACATCAGCAACGGCTTCCAACGGTATTGGTGGTTAATCGGCTTGGTGGTGGTGACCGTGGTCATTCTTTTCAAACGCTTTCAATCCACCCAGACCGGCCGGCGCGCCGTTGACCAGTGGAAAATGAAAGCGCCCATCGTCGGCAGGGTAATTTGCTTGAACCTTTACGGTCAATTCGCGCGCACGCTTTGCACCTTGCTCAAAAACGGTGTCCCGGTCCTCACCGCCCTCAAAATCACCGAACAGGTCGTCCCGAACGTCATCATCAAGGAAGCCACTATTCGGACCCGCGACGCGGTGACGGACGGCAAATCCCTGGCGCAGCCCCTGGCTGCCAGCAAGGTCTTTCCGCGATTGATGGTGGACCTGGTCAAAATCGGCGAGGAAACCGGCAACGTTTCCGATGCTCTCAACAACGTCGCCGAGACTTACGAAAATGAATTGAACCTCGCACTGCGGGTAATGATGAACGTCATCGAACCCGTGCTGATTATCGGCATGGCCTTGATCGTGGGATTTTTGCTCGCCGCCGTTCTCGACGCCATGTTCTCGATGGTTTCGAACATCGGCAGCGGCATGCAGTCTGGAGAATGATGAAACTCCGATCACCGATTGCCGATAGTCAATTGCCAATGGCTCATGGTTTCACCCTCATCGAATTGATGGTGGTCGTGGGCATCATCGGTTTGATTTCAGCAATGAGCGTGCCCGCTATTCTCTCGGTGATGCGTGAGGAGCCGTTGCGAAAGGCCGTCAACGATACCGTGGATATTTGCATCCATGCGCGGGCCCAGGCCATCTTGAGCGGAAAAATGACCGAGGTCACCTTCCATCCGCTCACACGTCAAGTGGCCTTCTCCGGCGCCGCCGCCGCCTCGGCGCCCCCCGCGCGCAACGGCCAAAAAGCCGTGGATTCCACCGAATACGCTTCCAGTGTGGATGTGGCGATGTTGGACATCAACCTGATGGATTTCGGCGCGTCAGAGATCGCCTATGTGAGGTTCTTTCCCAATGGCACCTGCGATGAGATGACCCTCGTGTTGCACTCGGGTGATCAATGGCGAAAAATTACTTTGGAACCTACCACCGCGCTCACCACTGTGGGAAGCGTCAAATGAATTTACGATTTATCATCCGCGATTTTCGATCGTCGCATCGGCTGCGTTGGGGCCATGGACGGGCAAGCATTGGAGCGCGGGTCTGTGACCCGCAGCAATGTCCGGGTATTTCAGGTGCCATAGATGTCTCTAAACGCGCTCCGCTTGAGAAAACTGCTGCGGGTCACCAGCCGTCGCTGCGCTATGGCGCGGCAGGCAGACCCGCGCTCCGTAGCCAGGGAAAGTCTTCAGCCTTCACCCTTTTGGAAGTGATGTTCGCAGTCATGGCGTTTTGCACCGCCACGTTTGCCATCCTGGCGCTTGTCTCCCAATCGCTCGACGAGGCGAGGCGATTGCAGCGGCCCATCGTGGACACCAGCATGGTCGCCTCGGTTTTATCTTTGACCAATAAATTGACCGAAGGCACGGAGTCCGGCGATCTCGGCGATATGCTCGGCGATTCCTACAAAGGCTACACCTACACCTACCAGATTCAGGAAGTGCAAACAAACAGGCTGTTCGAGGCGGACGTTGTGCTTCAAAACCCCAACAATGCCATCATCTCCAAAGGCAGCTACCTCTTTTATCGCCCGCTGTCGCCGGCTGGCAGCTTGGACGGCGCAACTGTCGCAAGATGAAGAACTCTTCCATCACCCGCCCCGGAAATCGCAAAACGCCCTCCAATGGTTTCACCCTCATTGAAGTGATGATTTCCATCGTCATTTTCAGCCTGGTGATGGCGGTGATCTATTCCACGTGGTATCTCATTCTGCGCGCCTCGCGTACGGCGCAGGAAGCGGCGGCGCAAATGCAACGCCAGCGCATCGCGGTGCAAACCATTGAAGATTCCCTCACCTGTATTCAGTCTTATCAGTCGTCGTTGCAGTATTACAGTTTCGTGGTGGACAATGGCGATTCGCCGTTTTTGAGCTTCACCGCGCGGTTGCCGGATGATTTTCCGCGCAGCGGTAGATTCGGCGGCTTCAACATGCGCCGCCTCATCTTTACCGTTGAACCACCGCCAAATCCGGGAAATGTTTTCATGGAAAACACGGGCGAAAAAGACCTCGTGTTGCGGCAATATCCGATTCTGATGGGCATGGACCCGGATGAGCAGGCGGACCCGTTGGTGCTCGCGCGCAATGTGCAGTCGTTCACCGTGGATTGCTGGGACACCAACCAGGAGGATTGGGTGGATGAATGGACCTCCACCAATTCCATTCCGCCCATGCTCCGCGTGAGCCTTGTGCTCGGCAGAAACACCGACAGTTTCGGAACCGCCACACCCTCGTTCTCTGTCACCCGCCTCATTGCCGTGCCCACGCAAATGATGCCGGCGATCGTCCAGGTACCCAATGGCGCCAACGGAGGCATGCCGGGCGGCCCGGGAATCAATTTCAACGTCGGAGGAAGAACGGTGAGTCCTGGAGGAAATGCGCCGCCATGAAGCTTTCTGTGAACCTACTCTCGGAGCGCGGGTCTGCGACCCGCGGCCACGTCCTTATGCAGGAGACCTGTGGAGCAAATCACGGCGCGCGAAGAGCGCGAACCTTCCTGCGGCTCACAGAGCCACGCTCCGCTGCTGCCTGCCGGTCCGTGGCCGCAAAGCAAATGGAGGGAAATTCCTCTGACGGCTTTGCGCTCATCATCGTTATGCTCGCAATCTTTGTTTTGGCCAGCATGGCGGCGTACCTCGCGTTTGCCATGAAGGTGGAGACAAAGCTCGCCGTCACCGCCGGTGATGATCAAAAAATGATTTGGCTCGCGCGTTCGGCCGTGGAAGAGGCGCGCTGGGGGTTGGCGCAGGAGAAAACCATTCCCAACCAGCAATACACCGCGTTGAATCAGTGGTGGGCCACCGGTGTCGCCGGTCCGTTCGAGACCAACAGCGTCCTGGTCGGTGTTCCCCAGAGCATTCAACTGGGCGACGGCACCGCCACCTATAAAATCATTGACCTCGAACGTTACGCCAATATCAACGTCGCCCCCACGCCGCTGTTGCAACAGGCCCTCACCGTCATGGGCGTGGACGCCGACGAAGTTTCCATCGTCTCCGATTCCATTCAAGATTGGGTCCAGGCCGGCGATTCGCCGCGGATTGCCGGGGCGAAAAACGACTATTATCAAAGCCTCAATCCCCCTTACAATTGCAAAGAGGCGCCGATCGACGACATGAGCGAACTACTCTTGGTCCGCGGTATCGCGGATGATCCGGCAATTTATTACGGCGGCAGCCTGCCCAATATTCCCGCGTCACGCTTTCAACATCAACTTGGCTTCGCTGGTTCGCCAGGAGAGCAGCCACCGCAATATCCGTTTGGATTGAAAGATGTTTTCACGCCGTTTTCCACCGGCCAGATTAACATTAACACCGCCGATGCCAATACCCTGCAAATTATTCCCGGCGTGGATACCAACACCGTGGCCGCTATTTTGCAATACCGCGCCGGACCGTCCGGCGATGCGACCGGCCCCGACGCCACACCCTTTCAGAATGTCGGCCAGCTTTCCGCCGCCGGCATCAGCCCAGCCGCCGCCCAGGCCATCAGCCGCTATTGTACGACGAGCAGTTCCACCTTCAAAGTCATTGTCACCGCAACCATCGCCCAGGACACCCGCACTTTTTACGCCATCCTCTTTCAGGCGGGCGCTAAAGTCGAAGTTGTGGATTTTTACTGGGACGAATAAAAGATTTGCCATTGCCGAAGGCGCCGGTCTCCGGACATAATCATCCATCATTAATCGCAAATCATGAATTGTATGCGGCAGGCCCTGGCGCTGTTCCTTCTGCTGGTTTCGCTCCCGGCATTGGCGTCCGGTTCGCCCACCGGTCGCGTCATCAAAGTCCTGCCGCTTTTTCTCGATACCAATGGCGTCCCCGCCATTTCGCCAAGTCTGTTTGACCGCGACGCCTATCAATTGCTCCTGCGCGACCATCCCAACCTGGTTTCGGGGATGCGCATTGACGTTTTATGGAAGTTTCACAACGTCACCACGAACGATCAACTAACCTTGCGTGCCGAATTGCGCGGGTTTTACATCGGCGAAACCAATTTGCCCACCCAGGCCACGTTGGAAACCAATCTCCTCTCAAAAACTTCGCGCCACTGGACTTCGCTGAGGATCACCGGCGCCGATTACAAAAATTTCGGCACGCTGATGGCCTGGAAGGTCACCCTCTGGGACGGCGGTTCATTGCTCGGCGAACAGAAATCATATTTATGGTAAACGTTCCGCGCCTCATAATTGCTTTTGCCGCCGCCCTGTTTTCCATTTCCGTCCAAGCCATGGACCCGGCAGCATACCAGGTCGGCGACGTCGCCGAAACCAACATCTCCACCCCCGTCACCTTGGACGTCATTGATGCGCAGGCGACCGCGGCGCTGAAATCATCCGAAGTCTTGAAAACGCCGGCAATTTTTGAAAGTGACCCGGACGCCACCAATGAAGTTGCCGGGGCCTTTCTTGCGGCGTTTGCCGCCGCTCGCGCCGATTTCACCGCCGGACTTCAAAATACCTTTCATCAGACCACGCTGACGAACAGGACGATTGCTTCACCGGATTTCGGCTATTTTCTCACCGCATTTGATGTCCAAAACCGGAATTTCCCGGTCCCTGCCTCGCTGGCCGCCACTTGGGCGCGGGGCAACAGTGCCGCAGCGGAGGAAAAGAAGTTTCTCGATCTCTTGCTGCAAACAATGAGCCAGCCCATTCGCCCTGACGGGAATTTAACCTTCGTGCTTGGCGACACGGTCCAACTCGTGCCGGTCAAAACTACGGGGGTGGGGCCGACACTCGACGCCGCCGTCCACGCCGATATTGTCACCACGACGAGTGTCATCACGCTCGCGCAGGCGCGCGCGGAATTTCGCAGCCAATTCTCCGACGACGACCAACCGTTCGCGCGGGCGCTGGCCGCCATCGTAAAACCGAACTGTGCTCCGGACGAAAAGCTCACCCAAGCTGTCCGTGCCCGCGCCATCGCCGGTCTGGTCGTCATTGATCATTTCGATGCCGGACAAATCATCGTGCGACACGGCGTGACAATTGATGCCAAAACCAAAGCCGTTTTGGACGAATTAAGTGAAAAATTATTGCCCGGCGCTTTGACGCAGCAAATTGCCGCCGAACGCCAGCAGGCCCAGCGGGAGGAAGAGCAGGCCCAGCGCGCCCAGGAACAGGCCGACCTCGCCCGGCAACAGCAGCAGCAAGCACAGGCCGACCGCGACCGCGCCCAAACCTTCGCCGATCGCTCGCGCGCCCAGGCGGCATTTATGCGGCAACAGGAATTGCTCGCGCAAAGTGTCGCCCGCGAAACCCGCATCCGAAACAGTTGGCTGGCGGGGGCCTGTGCCGTGTTCGCCGCCGTGGCGCTGATGATATTATTGCCGTTGCTCCGCCAGCGACGGGCCGCCGCCGCCGTTACGGTGCCGGCGGTCGCCTCCCGCCCGGGACCGGCCCCGACGGATATTGCCCCGCATCTCGCCCAGGCGGTCAAGGAAGCCCTCGTGCAGGAACTCGCGGAGCAGCGCCGCGAATTGCTTTTGGCGCAACAGGCCGCCAATTCGGAAATCGGTGAACTTGTCCGGCGGCTCGATCAACTCCAAGTTCCCCTCCATGAACGGCTGCGCACCTACGAATTGCAAATCCAACAGTTGGAAAAAGAACTAGCCGCGCGTACCGAAGAAAATCGCGAATTGCTTAAAATGAAAATCGAAATGATGCGGCAACAAATGGACGCCGAACGCCGCCGCATGAACTTCAATTGATCATCCTCATTCACCTGTCCTGCGCGTGCAACGCTCTTTCGTAGCATTGCATCGCTTCGTCATAGCGCGCCAGCCGGTTGAACAAGCCGCCTTTTTGCAGCCAGGCCATCGTCGCGGACGGCTTCAACTCAATCGCGCGATCATAGCAGGCGATGGCGTCCTCAATTCGGTTCATTCGCTCCAACGCGCCGGCTTTCTTAATCAGGACGTCGGCGTTTTGCGGGTCTAAATGCAAGGCGTCCTCAAACAATTTTAGCGCGTTTTCAGGCTGCTCCGCGTTCAGCAGCGTCTGGCCATCAGCCAGCAATCCTTGAATGCGCGTCCCGGAATCCCCATGTCCGTTGGTCCTCACCGCCGCCGTTGACGCCGCTAGAGGGTGACGGGACGCTTCCTCCATTTGCACCACGCGCTTTTCTAATCGCTCCACCAGCGTGAGCAGACGGGCGTTGGACGTATCCACCACGGCGCGCGCGGGTGCGGAAAAACCCGCCGCCAGCTCGCTGGCCGCGCTCACCAGCGACCCGCTCCGCGAATTCAATGCGGCTTGCCGGGCCGAAATCTCCGCGAACTGCGAAAAAGCGCGCCATTGAAAGTAAAAAACCAGCATCATGGTCGCCAGGCCGGCAAGCGCAAATGCGGCCGCCAGCGCCACTGTCATTTCCTGCGCTCTGCGCGTCGCCTCAATCTCGTCGGCATGTTGGCTGGCCACGATTTGTTCCAGCGATTGTATTCGCGCCGTCAGCGCCGCCGCATTTGTTGCGGCCTCGGCTTCGTCCTGGATCCGGATGTCTGCAATGGTCTGTTGCGCGGCTTGAAGCTGTTCCTGAATTTCCATCAGCGCGTTCTGTGTCGCCGTGTTCGCCGCATCCGCGGCGGGTGGGGAATTCGTTTCGGCGAACGCGCTGCCCCCCGGGCCGAAACACAGGCAGCCAATCAAAAAGTAGAGGTGGATTCTTTCTCGCATACAAACGTCCGTAAACTCTGCCGTCGGGCGCCCGCCATGTCAATTCGCTTTCAAGTCGAAT
>JASHVW010000279.1 GCA_030044395.1 Verrucomicrobiia bacterium | reverse complement strand
CATGACGTCCCTTGACTTTCGTCGCCGGCACCAGTTGCGTCGCGTTTTGGATGACGGTGCTGAAGACATAGAGCTGTGAAGGGCCGTTCGTTTCCGGCGAGAGCATGAAATTCAGATTGCCGAGCAACATCCGCAGGGCATCCGCCTCCGGGAGATTTTGGAATTTGGCCGACGCGGTTCTCGCCGTCCCCGGTTCCACATACACCCGCCACCCCGTGTCCGCCGCAATTTGCCCAAGCACAGGCAGCAGACCTTCGCCCCGGACATTGGCATCCACTCGGTCAACCGCGCGATGCCAGACAATCGAATTGGTCCCCGCGCCGTTCGCACCCAAGGCGACGGCTAGCAGTATGCCCAAAGCCAATTGTCGGAAACAAAGCATGTCTTTTTGATGATTTGAGCAGGCCAGGGCCAAAGCGTTCAAGGGAAATGATTAAATCCAAAATCGGAATGCTTAAGGAATGACGAAGCCCGAATGATAAAATTTCCAGCGCTTTTGCTTTTGGTCATTTGGAATTCGTTAGTCATCATGGTTTCGTCATTAGTCATTCCGGCCCTGCCGGCATTATCTTCCGCCGACGGCTTTGACCCACGCCTGATGATCGAGGTACCAACGAATCGTTTCCCGTATGCCGTCCTCAAATTTGTGCGCGGGCGTCCAACCAAGCTCGCGCTGAATCTTCCCGGCGTCAATGGCATAACGGCGGTCGTGGCCAAGGCGGTCCTTGACATACGAAATCAACTGCCGCGAGTTGCCGCCCAGCTTCGGGGCGAACTCGTCAATTGTGTCGCAAATCAGTTGCACGATGTTGATGTTGGCCCATTCGTTGTGGCCGCCGATGTTGTACGTTTCGCCGTCTTTCCCACGCGTCAGGACCACCCAGAGCGCCTCGGCATGGTCGAGCACGTAGAGCCAGTCGCGGACATTTTTTCCGTCGCCGTAAACGGGAATTGGCTGCCGGCCCAGGACGCTTTGGATCACCACCGGAATCAATTTCTCAGGAAATTGAAACGGCCCGTAATTGTTCGAGCAATTCGTGATGACCGCGGGCAGGCCGTACGTGTGATGATACGCGCGCACCAGCATGTCCGATGAGGCTTTGCTGGCTGAATAAGGGGAATTCGGCGCGTAAGACGTGGTCTCGGTGAAAAATCCGGTTGCGCCCAGGGAGCCATACACCTCATCGGTCGAGACGTGATGGAAACGGGGAGTCCCACCCAACGCTGGCCAGCAAGCCCGGCAGGCTTCGAGCAAATTAAAAGTGCCGACGACATTCGTCAGGATGAAATCCCCCGGCCCGGTGATCGAGCGGTCCACGTGCGATTCCGCCGCCAAATGCATGACGTGCGTGATTTTGTGCTGCTGGACGACGCGCAGCACCTCCGCCTTGTCGCGCAAATCCACCTTCTCAAATATATATTTGGGGTGCCGGGAAACTTTTTCGAGGTTGGCCAGATGCCCGGCGTAAGTAAGGCAGTCCAGGTTGACAAGGCGGGCCACCTCGGCGCGCTCGATGACGTGATGAACCACATTCGAGCCGATGAACCCCGCGCCGCCGGTGATTAACAGATTCATTTTTAATTCTTAACAACAATGAAATCAGGTACAAAGCTCAAGACAAGATTTCTTAATCTGGAAATTCCAACCCACTTTGTTTCTTCTTCTCTTTGTTGTTGTTCATCATTCGGGTTTCCAGTTTTTCAATGAATCTTCCAGCGCTTCGCCGACTGGCCTCATTTTCACCCCGGTCGCCAGCAGCTTGGAAACGTCCATCACACAGTTTGACCGGGGCGTCTTCGCGGCGACCTTGTAAAATTCCTCGTCGCTTTGCCAAAATTCAAATTTCTTCGCCGGTCGCAGATGTTTTTTAATTAATTCAATCACCTGGCGGGTCGTGACGAAGCCCTGGTTGGTGACATTGTAAATGCCGAACGGCGCGCGCCGCTCCCACAAGTCGAGCGCCGCGCGCGCGAAATCATAGCGTTGTGAAATCGAATTCACGTTGTCATAGACCTTGGCGTAACGCTGCACCTTGCTCAGATAATTCCGCGCGTTGTCAAATTCGTCGAACGGAATCCGCAACCGCCAGATATAGCTCTGGCCGACGCCGGCAATCGCCTCTTCCCCGAGCGCCTTGCTGCCGCTGTAAAAACTGCACGGCAAATCACGGAAGGAAAAATTTGGGGTGTCGGTTTCGGTGAAACCGCGGATTTTTTCCGGCGATTTTTCCACCAACGCGCGCAATTCCGGCCGGGTCATGTCTTTCTCCACACGGGTACTCTCGTTTTCGATGATTTTTGCCCCGCTAAAAATGCAGCCGCTGGAAACATGGCCCCAGGGAATATTGAGCGCGGCGCAGGCGTCGGCAATGGTCTGAGGCAACAGCGAATTGCCGGCCAGCGTATCGGCCTTGGCCAGTTCGCATGCATCCACGTTTGGTTTGCCCGTGTAACCGGCGGAATTGATGACGAATTCTGGCTTCTTTGACCTGAGAAAATCCAGGAGAACATCGAACCGGGTGTAATTCACCTGTCGCCGCGACAATGAAAGGAAATCCTCTTTGCGCGCCTGCAATTCCTTTGCAAACGCTTCGCCGATGTAGCCCGACGCGCCGAGAAGTAGGATCATGTGATTTATGATTTATGATTTGTGATTGATGATTGCTTCGAGAGTCGCAAAGCTCGTGGCGTATGAACCCTGCCGAACTCAAGAACAGAACGATGCAATTTGCTATCCGTGTGCTGAAACTCGCAGATGCGTTGCCTAACAAACCATCGGGAAGAACTATCGCCAACCAAGTGGCTCGGAGTGGATGCTCGATCGCATCGAATTACCGGGCTGCCTTGCGGGGAAAGTCCCGCGCTGACTTCATCAACAAAATTACAACGGTGCTTGAAGAAGCGGACGAAACACAGTTTTGGATTGAATTGACCGCCTTGGCTGGTCTTGTCTCCACCAAACGGCTTGGAAAACTCCTGGCTGAAGCGGAGGAGTTGACCAAAATTTTCAACGCAACCCGAACCACTGCCCGAAATCATAAATCGTAAATCATAAATCATAAATTATTTTGGCGTTTCGCTTCCGCCACCACTTCGTCCATGAGATAGGCGCGATATTCACAATTGGGCATTTTGGCAATTTCCTCCTCCAATTGCTCGAGTGAGAGAAATCCGTTGCGGAACGCCGCCTCCTCCGGACACCCAATCTTGATGCCCTGCCGCGTCTCGATGGTCTGCACGTAGGCGCTGGCATTGTGCAGGCTGCTGCTCGTGCCGGCGTCCAGCCACGCAAACCCGCGCGCCAGCCGCTGCACACGCAATTCCCGCCGGCGCATATACGCCACGTTCACATCCGTGATTTCCAGCTCGCCCCGGGCCGAGGGCTTGAGATTTTTGGCGATGCCGACCACCTGGTTGTCAAATATGTATAAGCCGGGCACCGCGAAGTTGCTCCTGGGCGACTTCGGCTTTTCCTCGATTGAAATCGCCTGCCCGCCGTCGTCAAATTCCACCACGCCGTAACGCTCGGGATCATTGACATGATAACCGAAGATCGTTGCGCCCGATTTGAATTCCCGGAAGGCGCGCAGAAAACTTTCGCCGCCGTAAAAAATGTTGTCGCCGAGAATTAACGTCACATTGTCTTGACCGACGAAGGTGTCAGCGAT
>JASHVW010000278.1 GCA_030044395.1 Verrucomicrobiia bacterium | reverse complement strand
CGTGTGCCATAAGCTTGTGAATTTTTTCACAAGCGCGCGCGAAAAGCAAGAGAACTTTATTGCAGAGAACTTTATTGCAGGAATATCCACGCCGGGATTACTTAGCTGTTTCCAATCCTGCCCCGCTGCGCAGGGCGGCAAACAGGTTTTTTCCCCTCTCCTGGCTCACCGGTGTGCTCTCGGGTTCTTCGATCAATTCCGCCGGCAACTCTTTGAGAAAGCGGGAGGGATGGCAGGGAATCAGTGTCCCGTACCTTTTGCGCCCGGCACAATGACTGATGGCGAGCGTGTGCATCGCCCGTGTCACCGCGACGTAAAAGAGCCGCCGCTCCTCGGCGAGGGTTCCTTCGACGGTCGAGCGCGAATGCGGCAGCAGACCTTCCTCCAATCCCACGATATACACGCGCGGAAATTCCAGCCCCTTGCAACTGTGCATGGTGATGAGGGTTACGGCGTCGCTGGCCTTTTCCTTGTCCTCTTCGCGTTCGGCGTCCAGGGTCACGTCTTCGAGGAAACATTGCAGCCGGCCGGCCGCCGGGGCGCTTGGCTCGCCCGCGTTATCCAGGGTCGCAATCAACTCCCGCAGATTCCGGACCCGGTTTTCGCCCTCCTCGGGATTTTTTTCGCTGCGCCGCAATTCGTCGAAATAGCCGGTTTCCTCCAAAAACCGTTCAGTCCATGTCTCCAATGGGCGCGGCGAAGCGATTCCCTCAAGCAACAGCGCGTGCGTGCGTTCTATAAATTCCACGAAAGCTTCGACACTTTCGCGCGTTTTCCTTTGAAAGATGATCTGCACCAACGGATTCTTCATGGCGCTGAAGACGGAGCATTTGTGCTCGTGACTGGAGGCCAGCAGGCGTTCCATCGTGACGTCGCTCAAACCGCGCGCCGGCACATTGGCAATCCGCAACAAACTGATATCGTCGTGCGGATTGATGAGCATTTTTAGATAAGCGAGGAAATCACGCACCTCGCGCCGGTCAAAAAAGCTTTGGCCGCCAATCAAATGATACCGCACGCCGGCCTGCCGCAGCGCCGTCTCCAGCGGGCGCGACTGCGCGTTGGTCCGAAAGAGGATGGCATTGTCCGCCCACGAAGTCCGATGCGCCAGCCGTGCAAATTCAATCTGTTCCACGATGCTCCGCGCCTCGTCCTCATCATTCGGAAAAGCGCGAAGGAGAATTTTGTTCCCCGTGCCTTTGTCCGACCACAATTCCTTGGCACGACGGCGCTCGTTGTTTTTGATAATGGCATTGGCCGCGAGAAGAATCGTATTGGTCGAGCGGTAATTTTGTTCCAACTTGATGGTTTTAACCGTGGGAAAATGCTTTTCGAGGTTCAGCAAATTCCCGATTTCAGCGCCCCGCCAGCCGTAAATGCTTTGGTCGTCATCGCCCACCACGCACAGGTTGTGGTGCTTTTCCGCCAGTGCGCGAA
The DNA here is from genome assembly GCA_030044395.1 of Verrucomicrobiia bacterium. Classification (GTDB taxonomy): domain Bacteria; phylum Verrucomicrobiota; class Verrucomicrobiia; order Limisphaerales; family UBA11358; genus UBA11358. The sequence goes on along the minus strand of JASHVW010000278.1, from coordinate 8,799 downwards.
TGAGTTGAAATTGCGTGCCGTTGGTATCCTGGTATTCATCCGCCATCACATATCGGTATTTGGCGCGGCATTGCTCCAGCACGTCGGGATGTTCGGCAAAAAGTTTCAGCGTCAGCAAAATCAAATCGTCGAAATCCACGGCATTGCAGGCGCGCAAAGCGGATTCGTAACGCGTACGCACATGCTGCGCCAGCGCCCGGACATTTTCGCCGGCAGACGCTGCGGAATTCTCACCGCCGTTTTTGAACCGGCTTAAAAAGCCTAAAACCGCAGCCGGATCCATCTTTTCACCTTTGGCAGAAATCTGCGCGAGGATTTTTCTGACCACACCGAGCTGCTCCGCCTCGTCATAAATCACAAAATTCCGTTTGTAACCGAGCCGCTCGATATGCTGGCGCAGAATTCGGACCCCGAGCGAGTGGAACGTGCAGATCGTCGGGCGATGCGACGAATCGTCGGCAGTTGTCCTTCGTGGAATCAATTGAGCGGCCCGTTGCTGCATTTCCCGCGCGGCCTTGTTGGTGAAGGTAATGGCGAGGATATTTCGCGGCGCCACGCCCCGCGCAATCAGATGTGCGATGCGATGGGTGATGACCCGTGTTTTGCCCGTGCCCGCGCCGGCCAAAATCAAAACCGGGCCGTTCAGGGTCTCCACGGCGCGCCGCTGTTGCGGATTGAGCGAATTAAGATTTAACACGGGGCGCGGAGTTTAATTTCTTCGTCGCGTAAAGCAAGCACATCGGGTGTTAGTTAGTATCCTAATTTGCCGGCGCTTCAATCGGTTTTCTCCCCACAACCCTCATCCGTCCTTCGGACACCTTATCCCGCTCCCGCGGGAGAAGGAACCGCGCCAAGGACCGCCCAAATTGGGACAGTACCGGGTGCCAAATTCCTATGGGGAGCAAACCAGCCGCAAAGCCCCATCGTGGCCAAGCGCCGCCGCCTTGTCGAAAATGTCCCTTTTCAGGCAGAACGCCACGTCATCATGCAAGGCCGGGATGGACAAAAGGCGCCGGGCATTCAGTGAACGGCGGACCACACGGCCAAAAACGGGCTTCACCTGGGTAAATGCGTAAAACGCAACTTTTGCTGAATCCGATAAGATGTTGTTTCTCCCGGAGACGATTTCGCAAAGGGCGCCGGCGGCTAAAATGTCTTCCAATGCCGCATGCTCGTGCGTTCCCGCGCAGACAATCAAAAGTGTATCGAACTTTTGCGCCCGGATAAATTCCGCCGTCGCGCCCAGGTTCAAAAACGACGACGCGAGGACGGTTTTTGCTCCCGCGCATGCCCGCAAGGCCCTGGTGCCGTTCGTGGTGGTCGAGATAACCGTTTTGCCGCGCACTTTTTCCGGCGTGTATTCCCGCGGTGAATTGCCGAAATCAAAATCAATTCCTTTGGCGTGAATTTTCAGTCCCTGCCGCTCGCCGCCCAGCAACACTTCCGGGCGCTTTTTGCGGATGGCAAGTGCCTCGGCGATCTCGCTGACGGGAATGGCCTCTTTTGCGCCGTTATGCAAAGCCGTCACGAGAGTGGTTGTGGCGCGCAGCACGTCAAAGACAACGCCCGCTGCCGCGCTTAAATCGCGCCGGGCAAGCGCCGGCAATTCCGCCGGCGTCAGGATGACTTCGATGTTCATTACTCGGGATCTTCGTCGCGAAACTTAGTTCAATTTCGTCCGCATGTAATGGAAAAGATATTGCTGGGCGTAACCGGCGTGCGGCCCGAAGTGCGTGGCGGAAAACTGGCGCAGTCTCTTTTCGCTGACACGACGGCCCGGAAAATACAATTGCCGCAACGCGCGCTCAACCCAGATATCCACCGGAAATGCGGAATCGAATCCGTAGGCAAACAGCAGGACGCAATCGGCGATTTTCCCACCTACCCCGCGCAATTTCACCAATTCGGCGCGCGCGTCCGAATAATCCATCCGACGGATTTGTTCCAGATCGAGGTCGCCTTCCACGATTTGTCGTGCCACGGCCAAAAGATTCGGCGCCCGAAACCCCATCTTGCAATTCCGCAATTGCGCTTCGGTTACACCCGCGATCTGCTCCGGTCGTGGAAAGGAGTAAATGGGACCCTCCGGCGGCCGCGGTTGAAGTTCGTCGCCGAAACACTCGCACAGACTTGAAACAACCTGCCGGATTTGGACGATTTGCTTCGTGGAAGACAAAATGAATGAGGCGAGGCATTCCCACGGCGCCTGCCGCAAAACCCGCAGCCCGCGACACGCGGCAACGGCTGCGTTCATCGGTTCGTCGTCTGGAAATGTTTTAAGGATTTTTCCCAAATCAACTTCCGTTTGCAGAAATTCCCGAAGCCAATTCCAATCTTGAGGCGCGATGGCTTCCGCAAGGATTTCTCCCGGCCTCTTTGTCAGGCGGACCCAACGGTTGCTGACGACGCCGATCCATGAATCACCCTTTTGTTGCCAGTGAAAAACCTGGCCCGAATCAAGCGTGGCTTCGAGGTCATAATCGCGGACTGGAAGGATTATTTCGGTCATCTATTTCAGATCATAGCAGGCCCACAGATGGAAACGGTGGAAAACGCGATCGCCGATTTTGATTTCGCGGTCGCCAAGATCTGTCACGGATTTAAATTCCCCGCTGATTTCATCGGGCAGGGATGGAGACGGCGGGATGTATTTGTATTGAAGCGGTTTACCGTCCAGCCATTTCCAAATCCAGCCGTTCTCCAGCAGATAGGGGTCAACTTGGGAGACGAATATCGCATTCTGACCCTGCCGCGTGGCGGGATAATTGAACTCCGGCCAGAAATAGAACTGGTTTGCAGGCGCGGCCGAATCCATCGAATAGACCAGCGGCTCGGATTTGACGGCGGCCCTGGCTTCGGGCAAGTAAAAAGAAAACAAACCGGTGATGCCGTAGTGATCGCATATGATGAATGCGGGTTTGCCATCGGCCGCCAGTTTTTCCCGTGCATTTTCGACCACGTCAGCGGTTTGTTTCCAGGCGCGGACGCGGCGCGAGGGATCTTTTTCGCCGGGAAGAAAATGGCCGGTCAGTTTCCTCACCAAATCTGTCTGATACATGATGGCAATGGCGGCAAGGCCGAGCATTAAGCCGGTGGCCAGGACCGGTTTGACCAGGCGCGCACCCGCGCGCCAGCGGGCGTCCCAATATGCGGCCATCAGGCAAAATGCGGGGATGACGGCAGGCGCGAGCCAATTTGGCTGGATGCGGGAATGAAACGACCACAGCAAGTGGCCGACCCAGACCGGCATGCTCATGCAGAAAAAATAAAGCCACAGCGGATGGGTGCGCCGGGACTTCCAGCAGCCGATTGCCGCCCAGATTGCGGCGATGTAGAATAGCGGATTGAGCAGGGCAGCTTCACTGAACAAAAAGTCCCAAAAAAATCGCAGGGTTGGATGCCAGCGCGATTCCAGCCCGGCGTTGCCCGCGACGTGGGTTACGGTAATCCAATGGTGCTGCGCATTCCAAATAATTACCGGCAGAGTGCATAGAGCAAGGATGAGCAGCGCCAGCCACGGGCCGGGCCTTCTTAGATGAATCAAAGCCGGAGGCCAAAGCGCCATGAAAATTCCGAAGCAAACGATTTGATAAAGTGCGCTGTATTTGCACAGGAAAGCCAGGCCCATCGCCAGGCCGACGATCAACCAATCGCTCGTTTTCCCGGATGGTTGGATTGCCCGCCAACCGGCGAACATCGCCCAGGCCCAGCAAAGGACAAGAGGGGGGTCAATGGTCATCAAAATCGTGCCAACGCCAAGCAGGGGAACGGCGTTGACCGCGAATAAAAGCCAGAATCCTGCGCGGGTATTGACTTCCCGGGCAAAAAAACGGAGTGCAATAATACTCAAAATAGCGGCGAACAGCGGAGGGAAAAAGCGAACGCCGAACGCGGTGTCGCCGAAAATGAACGTGCCGGCAAATTGAATGAAGGCGATGCCCGGAGGCTTACTGTAATAGGAGAGGGCGAGGTGCTTTGACCAAACCCATTGATAGGCTTCGTCCTGGCTCAATTCAATTGCGCCGCTGGCCAGATAAATCCAGTGGCCAACCAGCGAAACAAAAATCAAAAGATAGCCGAGCCGAAGCCATTCAGTTTCAGAGGACCGTTCTGAAACCTGCGCTCTCTTCGGCGGCGGATTCAGCAATACGGGCAGGCGTTCATGCCAGAGAGGAAACCATCTTTTACCAATGAAATTCCAGGCGGCCTGGAGTGCCACCACAAGGGCCACGGCGTAACCCGCGCCGAGAATCGCGCCGGCCAAAACGTCGCTGGGATAATGGACGCCGTTATAGACACGTGAAAAGGAAACGGCCAGCGCCATGCACAATACCGGCACCGTGAGCCGGTATTTTTTTTGGTTGAAGAGAAAGACGACCATGGTGGCCGCGAACCAGTTGGCGGCGTGCGCCGACGGCATGCTGCCGGAGTTCGTCCGCCCGATCCGCGCTATTGCATCCGGCAGGGCAATGCAGGGGCGCGGACGGGCGACGGCGTGCTTGATGGTATTGATGACGAGCGGGTCGCCGAGGGCGACGACGAGCACAATCATCAACGCGCACAGGCGCGCCCGGGCATTGCCAAAAAAAACCGCGGCGAGGGCCGCGAGAAATGCCGCCGGCACAAATATCCGCATCGCGCCGTTGCCGCCGCTCAGAATCGGCATCAACCGGTCGAAGAGCGGATTGCTCATCGAACGGTTGATAAAATAAAACAGGCTTGTGTCGAGCGATTGCAGCCAATGCATTGCCGGGACGATAGCCGGAAATCGCGGATTGGAAAACTGAATTGCTTAATAAACGACCAGCGAACTCACCTCATAACCCTTCAATTTTTCCCGTCCGTTCAAGAATTTCAATTCAATCAGGAAACTGACTTCGAGAATTTGCGCGTTCAATTTTTTAACGAGTGAAGCCGCGGCGGCGGCCGTTCCGCCGGTGGCCAGCAGGTCGTCAATCAACAGCACGCGCGCGCCGGGTTTGAGCGCGTCCACGTGCATGGCCACAGTGGCCGTGCCGTATTCGAGCGAATATTCCTCCTCATGTGTCTGATACGGCAGCTTGCCCTTTTTGCGGACGGGCACAAAGCCCGCCCCCAGCTTCACGGCGGCGGCGGCGGCAAAAATAAACCCGCGCGCGTCAATTCCCACCACCGCGTCCACCGCGCCCGGCTTAAATCCATCGCAGAGCAAATCAATCGTGCCGGCAAAAAGCCGCGCGTCGGCGAGAAGAGGAGTGATGTCTTTGAATTGGATTCCCGCCTTCGGAAAATCAGGCACGTTGCGGATGGCGGCTGCGATTTCGGCGGGAGTAACAGCGGGCATTTATTCTTCCTTGTTCTTTTGGGCTTCGAGCTTCTCGATCATTTTGCGCAATTTCTTCAGCGCCAGGTTCTGAATCTGCCGGACGCGCTCGCGCGTAACGCCAAATTTTACGCCGACCTCTTCGAGCGTTTTTTCCGTGCCGCCGTCCAACCCAAAGCGATAGCGCAAAATGGTGGCTTCGCGGTCATCCAGAAGTTGGACCATCTCCTGCAACATGCCGGTGACGGTTTTGTCTTCGAGGTTTTCATAAGGCGTGATCGCGTTTTCATCCTCGACGACGTCGGCAAAATTGTTCGATTCATCGTCGCCAATCGGAGCGTCGAGAGAGGCTGGCCGGATGGCGGCCAGGCGCATTTGCCGGACACGCGCGGCGGTCATGCCCAATTCGTCCGCCAATTCCTCATCGGTCGGCTCGCGGCCCAGCTCCTCCTGCAACTTCATCCCCACGCGCCGCATCTTGGATATTTTGTCCACCAGATGCACCGGCAGGCGGATGGTTTTGGACTGGTTGGCGAGCGCACGCTTGATGGCTTGCTTGATCCACCACGAGCCATAAGTGGAAAGTTTGCCGCCTTTTTTGGGGTCGAACCGCTCAACCGCTTTCATCAAGCCGATGTTGCCTTCGCTGATCAAATCCAGCAACGGCAGGCCGATGCCTTCATAATCGCGCGCGATTTTAACGACCAGGCGCAAATTCGCCTTGATCATCTGTTCACGGGCCTTCTTGTCACCTTTCTTGATCCGCGCCGCCAGTTCAATCTCCTCTTGAGGGGTGAGCAATCTCACCTGCCCGATTTCCCGAAGATAGAGCTTGATCGCCGTGTCACCGTTGTAACGCTCGGCTTCCTGGTGCATGTGCCGGATAAACGTCGTGGTATCGCCTTCGGATTTCTTGGATTCCTCTTCGATCGGAAGGTTGAGGGCGACGGGTTGGGGCACAGGCACGGAATGGTTTTCACGTCGCCTCGGTTTGGCCGCCTTTGGTCGTTTCGCCGCCATAAATATGCAGGTGCAGACACCTTAAGCGCGAAAACGCAACTGGCAAGAAAAAAGCATCTTGAAATTACCGGCGGTTGCGCGCGAGGGTGATGTAATAAAGCAATTGCAAAATCGAGCTGACCAGCGCCGCAACGTAAGTCAGCGCGGCGGCGTTCAATACTTTGCTGACCCCGGCGCGTTCATGTTCATGCACCAGGCCCAGCCGGAATAATTGCTCCTTGGCCCGGCGGCTGGCGTCGTATTCCACCGGCAAAGTGACCAGTTGAAACAGGGCAACCGCCGAAAACAAAATAATTCCAATCCAAATGATTGATGAAAAGAAGTGCGGGCTAATCATGCCTAAATAAGCAAGCAAAAAGCCTCCCCCAATTATTAAACCACTTGCTGAACTGGCAAAATTAGTTACAGGTACCAGTGCCATACGTGCGTTTAACAGACTGTAAGAGGCCTGATGTTGCAGCGCGTGGCCGGATTCATGGGCCGCCACGCCAACGGCGGCGACTGATTGGCCACGGAAAATGTCCGATGATAAAAACAAGGCCCGCTTCAAGGGATCGTAGTGGTCGCTTAATTGGCCGGGAATTTCCTCGACCGACACGTCATTCAGGCCGGCGCGGTCCAGAATTTCTCGCGCCGCTTGCGCGCCAGTCATGCCCGAATCCACCGGCACCTGGCTGTACTTGCTGTAAGCGTGGTGCAATTTAAACTGTGCCCAGATGCCGAGTAGCAATGCGGGACCCATAATTACGAACCACATTGGATCAAAAAACATCATAAAATCAATTCGTTTGACAGCACACGGCTGCTTTTATTCAACCAGCCGGTTTTATGCCACCTCAAAACACCCGTAAAATCAAACAAATTCGAGCGGGGTGGGGGATCCTTCAGCGCCACAGCGGCTCACCCAATGGGCGAATGGCACACCTAAAGTTCCAGTACTTTTTCGAAGCGAGTCAGGTTCTTTGCGCTGTCGCCCGTGATGAGCGCCACGTCTTCCAACCGCACGCCGCCAAGTTCGGGATAATAAAGTCCCGGCTCGACCGTCACTACGTGGCCAGCTTTCAGCTTGCCAGGCGAACTGACGCCGACACGTGGCGCTTCATGAATTTCCAGTCCCAGCCCGTGCCCGGTTCCGTGGAAGAATCCCTCCATGTGTCCGTCACGCCGTCCGGTCTTGTAACCGCGCTTCACAAATAGATCCTGGACAACCTTGTGGATTTCCGAGGTCGCCGTCCCGGCGCGCATCCTGGCGAAGGCGACTTTTTGCGCGTGGAGAACCGTCTCATAAAGTTTTCGCACTGGTTCGCCGGCGCGGCCGCGGACTACTGTGCGGGTGATGTCGCCAAAATAGCCGGTCCTTTGTGATCGCGGAAAAATATCGAGAATAATCGGCTCGTTGGCGCGTAACGGGCCAAAACCGCGTTCGTGAGGGTCGCAGCCCTGCTTTCCCCCTGCGACGATGGTATTGGCGGCCAGCCCGCTGGCCTGCAAAATAGCGCAGTCAATAATTGCGCGCAGCCGTTCGGAGGTGAGGGGTGTCCCGCGGTATATCAACCGCCGCCGCTTGTCAATTTTGGACAGGCGCAGCGCCTGCATTCCTTCGGCCATCCCCACTTCGGCCATCATCAGCGCGGCGGAAATTTTCCGCACTTCATCGGCATTTTTGAATTCGCGCCTCGGGAAAATATTTGCTTCCGGTTTGACTTTGACGCCGAGTTTCTTTAATTGCCGGGCCAGTCCCACGGGAAAGTTATCCGGCACGATGGTCCGGTGGATTTTTTTCTCACGCAGGACGTGGCGGATCACCTGGGCGAATTTGGGCTGCTTGACGCCTTCACGCCGCAACTTGCGTTGAATTTCGCTTAACGAGACCACGCGGCAATGCGGCGCGTTAGCCCGGGCGCGGTCAATCTCCAGATCACTCATCACCAGCACGGGACGGCGGTCGAAACTGAGGTAGATGAAGGGGTCGGGCACGAACAAGCCGGTGGCATAAAGCATGTTCGCGTCACGTTCGCTGTCGGCGACAATGAGCAACGTTTCTGACATTTTAAAATTCTTCTCCACCGCATCCTTGTCACGATCCGCCCGACTCCAGGATGAGGAGACTTCAAGTTCCAAACAACCGATCGCCCGCATCGCCCAAACCGGGCAAAATGTAACCGCACTCGTTCAGTTTTTTGTCAACCGCGGCCGTAAAGATCGGCACGCGCGGATAATGGCTTCGTGCATGCCGGATGCCCTCAGGCGCGGCAACCAAATTGACCAGCCGGATGTGCCTCGCGCCTTGTTCCGTGAGCAAATTCATCGCGGCGACAGCGCTTCCCCCCGTGGCCAACATCGGGTCAATCAAAACCACTTCAAAGTTTCCCAGGTTCTTCGGGAAACTCTTGTGATAAAACTGCGCGCGCAACGTGCTCTCTTCCCGTTTCAACCCAATGAAACCCACCCGCGCGTGCGGAATCAACTGCAAAATC
>JASHVW010000277.1 GCA_030044395.1 Verrucomicrobiia bacterium | reverse complement strand
TGTCGTCCGGTGGTTACGCGATGACCGCCCAAAATATTGTCGCGAACGACTTGAAAATCGTTTTCGGAGATGTGTGTAAAGTGCGGACTGCCGGCGCAATCGCCCGCCGCCCAAACACCGGGTGCGGTGGTTTCCAGACGTTCGTTCACTTTCACGTAGCCGCACTCTGTTGTTTCCACTCCGGCCAAATCGAGGTGAATGCCGTCCGTGTTGGGTGTCCGGCCGGTTGCGACCAGGAGATGCGTCCCTTCAAGGACGGCCCCCGATCCATTCCGGCTTGCATGGAGTTTCACTTTCTCTCCTGATTTTCCTTCGACACGAGTGATGCGAGTGCCCGTCAGCACGTCAATTCCTTCATCCTTGAACAACTGATGCATGGCGTCCGATACATCCTGATCTTCGCGATGGACCAGGCGCGGGTTGCGCTCGATAACGGTCACCCGGCTGCCGAAGCGGCGCATGGCTTGCGAAAGCTCGAGCCCGACATAACCACCACCTAGAACCAAAAGGTGTTCTGGTATTTGATCCAACTCCAGCGCCTCGACATGGGTCAGCGGGCTTGCCTCGGCCAGACCCGGCGTTTGATCAATCGTTGCGCGGGTCCCGGTATTGATGACCACGTGCTTTCCACGAAGGAGACGTTTGCCGCCGTCGGCAGAAGTCACGTCGATGGTTTTGGGTCCAACGAAGGCCCCGGAACCCATGATCAATTCAGCGCCACTTTTCTTGTAAAGATCCAGATGCAGGTCAACGAGGCCCGCCACCATCTTGCGCTTGCGTTCCCGCACGACCGCCATGTTGATTCGGGTGTTGTCCTTACTGATGCCGAATTCCCCGCTTCGGAAGAAATACGAGGCGACCTTGGCGCTATGGATGATATTTTTGCTGGGAAGACATGCGATGTTGGGACAAGCGCCTCCGACGTATTTGCGCTCAATGACAGCGGTTTTCATCCCCTGTCTGGCGAGGGTCCAGGAAAGCAATTTGCCCGCAGCCCCGCTGCCCAGCACCAGCAGGTCATACTCCTCCGACTGGGAATTTGTCTTTTTCATAAAAAGATTCTTTGCTAGCGCAAACCACCGGCAATGACGAACGTTTCGCCGGTGATCCAGGACGAGTTCGCGGACGCCAGAAAGCCCACCGTGCCGGCAATATCAACGGGTTGTCCAAGCCGGCCGAGCGGTGTTTGGGCCCGGACCTGATTTTGCATTTCGCTGTTCTCGATGCCCGCCGCGTGCGTCCCTTCAGTTTCCACCATGCCCGGTCGGATGGCATTGACTCGAATGCCTCGTGGACCAAGTTCAGCGGCGAGCGATCGCGTAATGGCATCCACGGCGCCTTTCGTTCCGCTGTAAACGGAAGCATTGGGGAACGCGAGCGTGCTGACGACGGAACTGAGGTTGACAATACTCCCACCTGCCGGATTGAAATTTTTGAGGGCTTCCTGTGTGGTCAAAAGCAAGCCAAGCACGTTCAGATCAAATAGTTTGCGGAAATGTTCCTCGGTGATTTGTTCGAGGGGCGCAAATTCGTAGATGCCCGCGTTGTTGACGAGGATGTCAACCGGGCCGAACGCCTTTTTCGTTTCAGCGACCAGTTTCTCAATGTCCGCCTTTTTGGCGACGTTCGCCTGCACGGCCATGGCCTTGCCGCCTTCAGCTTCAATTTCGGCGACAACCTTGTCAGCGCCGGTTTTGCTGGCGGAGTAGTTGACGACGACCGCGGCTCCTTCAGCCGCCAGATGTTTGGCAATGGCCGCGCCAATGCCCTTGGACGCGCCGGTGACGATGGCGACTTTGCCTGCTAGTTTTCTTGTATTTGTTTGCATATTTATATTTCGGTTGATGTTGATTACAGCATTTTAGCATTACCTCAGAAATGGTTTGGCCCTTTCAGTGCTTGCGATACTGTTCCTCGCTCAGTTTCTCAATCCAGTCCACCACCTTTCCATTGAGACTTTCCTGAATGGCGATGAAGGACATGGCGGTGGCCGGCGCCGCGCCGTGCCAATGTTTCTCGTCCGGGGCGAACCAAATGACATTGCCGGGACGAATTTCCTCGATTGACCCGCCCCAGCGTTGCGCCCAGCCGCAGCCGTTGGTGACAATTAACGTCTGCCCCAGAGGATGGCTGTGCCACGCGGTGTGGGCGCCCGGCTCGAATGTGACACTGACACAGTCCACTCGCGCGGGAGCGGTTGGTCGAAACAATGGCTCAATGTGCGCCACGCCGGTGAACCAGTCGGCCGTTCCCTTGTTGGACGGCTGTGAGCCAATTTTTTTGATTTCCATGTTCGTTCGATTCTCCCTGGTATGGTTTAAGAAGCCGGGTTAAAAAGGGTTGAGGGATCGCGGGTGACGGGCAGGCGCACCTTGAAGCGGGTTTCGCCGGGCTTGGATTGGAATTCAATTTCGCCTCCGTGACGGTCGCCCACGATGCGATTGCTGATGACCAGGCCCAGGCCGGTGCCGGTGCCGACCGATTTGGTGGTGAAAAACGGCTCAAAAATGCGCGACTGGATTTCGGGGGGAATACCGGGGCCGTCGTCCACGAATTCGACGACCACCTGATTATCCTCCAGGCTCGTCCCGATGCATATCTTGCCGGTGCCATGAACGGCATCGATCGCGTTGGAAATCAAATTCGTCCACACCTGATTCAGCTCGCTGCCATAAGCCAGAATGTGAGGTATGGAACGATCGTACGCCTTGACGAGCTGAACACTTTTCAGCCGATGGCCCAGCATCATCAGGGTGCTTTCAATGCCTTCATGGATGTCCACCTCCTGCATTGGGGACTGGTCCATATAGGAATAGGATTTTACGGCCTTGACCAATTCCGCAATGCGGCTGGTGCTCTGTTCCACCTGGCCGACCAGGAACTTCAGACCCAGGCGGGCTTCCAACCAGGAAAGCGCGTCAGCCCTGCTCGCTGGTGGGAGTTTTTCCGCCAGTTCTCCCAGCCGGACGGAATCCAATCCGGCACTGACGAAAGTCGGGGCAAGATGCCAGGCGTCAGCCACCCCGCGGGCTTCAAGCCAGCAGGCGACCGCATCCTCGGCGTCGCTGCGCGCAAGGTGTTCCAAGGCAGGCGTTTTGGCGAGACCCTCCGCGGCCGATAGCGCGGCGTTCAGAAGAGACTGCCATTGTTGGGCATCCAGAACCTTGCTAAGCCGGCAGAGAAGGGATTGCGCCTTGTCGGAGGTCTCTTGCAATTGGGCGGCAGCTCGACGGGCGGCTGCCGCCGGATTGTTCAGTTCGTGCGCCAAACCGGCAGCCATGGTGCCCAGAGCAACAAGCTTTTCCCGTTGCTGCGAGTAACCTTCCAAATTTCGCATCCGGTTGGCAGCAGAGCGAAAGACTTCGCGCGCGATAGACGGACAGCCGCCGAGCATGTGCCAAAATTGGTCCGCATTGAGCCGGAACAATCGAGCCGGTTTCGACACTCGGGCCGTTGCCAGCCATGGAATGTCCAATAGGAGCGTGACCTCGCCGATATAGCTCCCTGGCTTGGCAACTCCCAGAAGGATGGATTGACGGTCGTAGGTGCGACTGACCCGGATCTCGCCAGCGAGCAGAACGTGGAAAAAGTTATTTCGCTCTCCTTCGGACGCCAGCAGGGTACCCGGAGGCGCTTCAACGACTTCACCGCCTTCCAAGCAATGCAAATCCACGTCGGCCAATCCGGCGAAAAGTTGCGTGGAGCGAACCTGCTGGAGTTCTTCGGGGCTCATATCTATAAAAGGCCGAGGTATTGGTGGACGAGTTTTACGGCCATTGCGCCCTCCCCGACGCCGGAGGTAACGCCCTTGGCGGACCGATGCCGGACGTCGCCGGCCACGAAGACACCCGGCACGCTCGTTTCGAGATAAAACGGATCGCGATCCGCAGTCCATCCGGTGGGACGCTTGCCGTCGAGCATCAGATGCTGGCCGGAAATGAGGTAACCCTGGGCATCCCGCTCGACGACTCCGGCGAGCCAGTCCGTGCGCGGAACGGCGCCGGCATAGATCAGCAACGCGCTGGCGGACCGCGTTTCCGTCGCGCGCGTTTTGCTGTTCTCAATCGTGATGCTTTCACATCGGTCCTCTCCCCCCACCGCCGAGACGGTGGAATTTAACCTCACTTCGATGTTCTTCGTCGCGGCGATCTGGTTCTCCAGATATTGCGACATGGTATCGGACAGCGCATCGCCGCGCACCAGCATTGTCACTTGACGGGCGAATCTGGAAAAATACATGGCAGCCTGCCCCGCGGAGTTGGCTCCGCCCACGATATAGATGTCGCCATCCCGGTAGGAAAACGCCTC
>JASHVW010000276.1 GCA_030044395.1 Verrucomicrobiia bacterium | reverse complement strand
CTGGTGTTGGGGCTGGGTTATCCGACGCTGATTCCGGACACGGGGATGCCAGCCATGGAAGTCGCGGATGCGGACGGCATCAAGATAGGCGGCCTGCTTTTCCAGGCCGGCCCCGTGAACGCGCCGGTATTATTGCAGGTCGGCCAGGTTGGCGCTTCCGCATCTCATTCGGCGGACCCGATTTTTCTTTATGACATTTTTTGCAGGGTGGGCGGCGCCTCGATTGGAACGGCGGATTGCATGGTTGCCATCAACAGCCGGGACGTGATCGGGGACAATTCATGGCTTTGGCGCGCGGACCATGGTTCGGGTGCGCGCTGGAATGTGAACAGGAACAAGAACGGCTTGATCGTCAATGGCGACAACGTCACGTTCTACGGCTTGTTTGTGGAGCATTGCCAGCAATATCAGACGGTTTGGAATGGCAACAACGGGCGGCTGTATTTTTACCAGTCGGAAATGCCTTACGACCCACCCAGTCCGGAAGCCTGGAGCCACGGCAATGTCACCGGTTACGCATCATACAAAGTGGGCGACAATGTAACCACGCATGAGGCCTGGGGCGTTGGCGTCTATTGCGTGTTTTATCGCGCGCCAATCGTTGCCAATACCGCCATCGAAGTCCCGGTGACGCCCGGCGTCAAGATGCATCACCTGATCACCATCCGGCTGAATGGCCGTTCGGGCAGCGGGATCGCCCATGTCATTGACGGCGCCGGCCACGCCGTCATTTCAACGAAAGTTGCCAGGGTAGACGAATTTGGAGAGCAATAAATGTTGTGTTTTTGGCATTCAATCTTGTGACAAATCCTTGTCGTTGTCTGAAAATTACATAACTTATACATCCGTTATAAATACTTATGGCCAGAGAAATCTTAGAAATGCCAGTTGAAATGGCGACCATGGAGTTGCCGGACACCAAAACCATCCGCCTCAAATGGCCCGACGGGCATAACCCCGACTTCAAGACCGGGCAGTTCATCACAATTTATTGGCCCGACACGCCGGGCTACAAGCGTGCCTATTCTCTCTCCTCTTGTGCCCTTGACCGCGGTTTTTATGAAATCACCATCAAACGCGACGGTAAAATGGGCACCCGGATCGTGGATTGGGCCAAGGTCGGCGACAAATTCTTCGTGATTCCCCCGGTCGGAAAATTTCTTCCCGTTTACGAGCCAAACAAGCACCTCGTATGCATCGCCGGCGGCTCGGGCGTCACTCCCTTTCGCGGATACGTGCGCGAAGCCACCCGCCGCAAGCTGGAAACCAAAATTACGATTCTTTACAGTGTGCGGACCCCAAAGGACATCATTTTCAACTCCGAATTCCAGCAACTCGAGAAGGAAAACCCGAATTTCAAATTCCTCGTCACCTGCACCCGCTCCTTGCCGGAGCATAACTGGACCGGCCGGTGCGGCCGGGTTACGCCCGACTGGATTAAGGAAATCGCCCGGGACCTGCCGAATACCGTTTTTTATGCCTGCGGACCGAACCCTCTTGTCGAGTTTGCCGAAGTCCTGGTTTTTGAACTGGGTGTCACCAAGGAGCAGATGAAGACCGAAAAGTGGGGCTGAGCATCGGTATTGAAGAATTTTTAGGCGGACAACCGGCTTTGGTTTCTTCATCCTGCTCTTTATGAAGCGGACAGCACTCTTTTCGGCCCACCAAAAACTCGGCGCCCGGCTGATTGATTTCGGCGGCTGGGAAATGCCCGTCCAATACACCAGCATCGTGGATGAACACCTCGCCGTCCGCAATGCCGCCGGGATTTTTGACATCTCGCACATGGGCGAAGTCACCGTCTGCGGCGCCGCAGCGGAGGAATTCCTCAATGGCGTCCTGACGAATGACGTCCGGAAGCTCTCCCCCGGCCTCGGCCAGTACACGTTGCTGTGCAATCAACATGGCGGCGCCATTGACGATCTGTACGTTTACAAACTTTCCGCCGAAGTTTATCTCCTTATCGTCAACGCCTCCCGCACCCAGGCCGACGTCGCGTGGTTGAAGGCCCGGGCGGAAAAGTTTCCGCGGCGCGGCGAAATGATTCTTTCCGACGCCTCCCATAATTATTCCGCCGTGGCAGTGCAAGGCCCCCGCGTCAAGGATTTCATCGCGGATTGTATCCCCGGCGCATCCCTGGCCGCCCTTCGCGTCAATCGTGTCACCGATTTGAAAAAAAACCAGATCGGCGAATTTCATTTCGACCACGGCGGCGTCCTGGTTTCCCGCACCGGCTACACTGGCGAAGACGGATTCGAAATTGTCGGCGGCGACAAAGCCATCGAGTTGGCATGGTACAAAGTGCTTGCGGTTGGCGCGCCGTATGGAATCAAACCCTGCGGCTTGGGCGCCCGCGACACGTTGCGCACCGAGGTTTGCTACCCGCTCTACGGCCATGAATTGGACGAGCAAACCACGCCAATTGAAGCTGGTCTGGGGTTTTTTGTTTCGGATGGCAAAGGCGAATTCGTTGGCGGCGAAACTTTGGCGAAGCAAAAAGCCAATGGCGTCCGCAAAAAATTGGTTGCCTTCAAGATGACGGATAAATCCGCGCCGCCGCGCCCGCATTATCCGATCTGGGTGAATGACGTTGGCGCGGGCATCGTCACCAGCGGCACGCAAAGCCCCTCGTTGGGCATTGGCATCGGCTTGGGCTATCTGCCGCCCGAATCGGCCGGGCCTGGGACAAAGCTCGAAGTCGAAATCCGCGGGAAACGTTTCGCGGCGGCGATCGTCCCCAAACCGATTTATAAAAAATGATCCGGTGGGGCAGGGGATGACCGCATGGTCGAATCCTTTCCGATTTTGGATTTGCTCTCATTGACCCCGTGCTTTGCCTGGAAACAAAATTAAATTGAGAATCCGCCCGATCCGCGTAACCTGCCGTTGAAAATTTATGAGCAACATTCCGTCTGATCTGAAATACACCAAATCCCATGAATGGGTCCGCGTCAGCGGCGACATTGCCACGGTCGGCATCACCGATCACGCCCAGCATGAGTTGACCGACATCGTCTTCGTTGAACTGCCCGACGTCGGCCGCCGGCTAAAGGCGGGCGAGGCCTGTGCCGTGGTGGAATCCGTCAAAACCACCAGCGATATTTATTCCCCCGTTGGCGGCGATATTATTGAAACGAACAAATCCGTCGTGGACGACCCGGCCCTGGTGAACCGGGAGCCTCACGCCGGTGGATGGTTCTTCAAAATTAAATTAAGCAACCCCGCCGAACTCAACGCGCTGCTCTCGTCTGAAAATTACGAAAAGCAGATTGGCGGATAAGCGTATCCTGTCATTTCTTCATTTCCCCAATTCCGCCGCGAATTCCTTGACGCCATTGAGCATGAATTGCACCGCCACCGCCGCCAACAGCAGACCCATCACGCGAATCGCGATGCTCATGGCAATGGGATTCAGCCAGCGGGCGCTGCGAATCGCCACACGGAAAATCAAATAACTCGCCAACGACACCGCCACGATGCAGCCATACAGCGCGATGTGTTCCGGAATGGTTTTGGCCTCGTTTTGAAGCAGTATCGTGGTGGAAATTGCGCCCGGCCCCGCAAGCATGGGAATCGCCAGCGGCGTGATGGCGATGTCGGTCTTTTCCACCCCGGCTTGCTTTTCTTCATGGGTTTCCTGCACCCGCGAGCGTTGCACTCTCAACATGTCGAGCGCAATGACAAGCAGAACGATGCTTGCGGCGATTTCAAATGCCGGCAACGTGATCCCCAGAATACGGAAAATGAACGTCCCTGCCAGCGCGAACCCCAGTAACACCACCGCCACGGTGGAACACGCCAGCCATGCCGTGTGCAATCGTTGTTCCCGTGTGTCATTGGGCGTCATCGCCAGGAAAGCGGGCGCCGTCGCCAGCGGATCCACAATCACAAACAGCGAGCTCATCGCCAGCAGGATGTATTCGGACAATGTCACGCTCCCGCAGTTAGGTACGGATGATCCAAAAAGTCAAACATCTGTTGCTGCGCATGACGACTTCAAAGGTGCACTCACAGTCGCGCCAGCGTCGTGGAGTGCGGTGGCTGGTGGGGAACAGGGCTGACACCGCTTTCGACTGGTTCGCCGCTGGCAAACTTCAAAAGGCCCGCCAACGCACCCGCGACTTCCCCAAAGCGGCGTTGCGCTGTGCTTGCCGCCGCACTCCAAGACCTCGCGGCGGTATGGACCATTCATGGCGAGGGTCGAGGGAAAATCTCAAATTCATGTAGCCAGCGTGAGGCGGGGTTCTTCTCGCTTCCGCCGCCTTTGAGTAAAAATCCGTGTGCATCTGTGTCCATCCGTGGTTAAACTTTTTTGAAATGGAATACGAAGCCGTCATCGGATTGGAAACGCACGTCCAGCTCAAAACCAGATCAAAAATGTGGTGCGGCTGCGCCAATACCTTCGGCGCGGAACCGAACACCAACGTCTGCCCCGTTTGCCTCGGCATGCCCGGCGTTTTGCCCGTGGCCAATGACGAGGCGCTGCGTCTCACGGTCTTGACCGGCCTCCTGCTGAATTGCGAAATTCCGCGGCGCGCGAAATTTGACCGCAAAAATTATTTTTATCCCGATGTCGCCAAAAACTACCAGATCACCCAATACGACCAGCCGTCCACCAAAAACGGCTATCTCGATTTTGAATTCAACGGCGGCATCTCCCGCGTGCGCATCACCCGCGCCCATCTCGAAGAGGACGTCGGGAAAAATTTCCATTTTGAGCGCAACAGCGGCGTGGATTTCAACCGCGCCGGGGTTCCCTTGCTGGAAATCGTCTCTGAACCCGATTTGACGGGCGCCGACCAGGCCTATGAATATCTCAATGCCCTCAAGGACGTGTTGATTTACGGCGGCGTCAGCGATTGCGACATGGAAAAAGGCATGGTGCGGTGCGACGTGAACATCTCCGTCCGTCCGGTTGGCTCCACGGAGCTTGGCGCGAAGATTGAAATCAAGAACATGAACAGCTTTTCCGGTGTGCGCCGCGCGTTGGAATATGAAATTCCGCGTCAGATTGCTGTGGTCAAAAGCGGGGGAAAATTGGTCCAGTCAACCCGCCGTTGGGATGATGTCGCGGGTGTGACTGAAGAGATGCGCACCAAGGAGCACGCGCATGATTACCGCTATTTTTCCGAACCGGATTTGATGCCGTTCGAGCCGTCCAAAAAATGGCTCGACGAAGTTTCATCGCGCGTGGTTGAGTTGCCGCTGGCCCGAAAGCATCGCTTCATCCGCGAGTATCAACTGCCCGGCGCCGACGCGGAGACGTTTGTGAACGACGTTCCGCTCGGAAATTACTTTGAACCCATCGCCAAGAAATCGAAAAATCCGAAAGCCGTCGCCAATTGGGTCATCAACAATCTCCGCGCCAAAATGTCTGAAAGTAGCAGCCGGTGTGAGCCGTCTCGGACGGACGTTTCCGTTCCAGCCGCCGCCAATGTCTTTGACCACTTGAAATTCAAGCCTGAAGCCATCCTGGAACTGGTCAATTTGGTGGACTCCAAAACCATTAGCAGTTCCGCCGCCCAGCAGGTCTTTGCGGAAATGTTCGACACCGGCAAATTGCCTGCCGCGATAGTCCAGGAAAAAGGACTCGCCCAGGTCAGTGATACCGCCGCGATCGAGAAATTCTGCGACGACGCCATTGCCGCCAACGCGAATTCCGTCGCCGATTACAAATCCGGCAAGGTTGCCGCGCTGAATTTCCTCAAGGGCCAGGTGATGAAATTGAGCAAAGGCAAGGCCAACCCGAATCTGGTTGGCGAAATTCTGGAGCGGAAATTGAAAAGTTGACGCGGAAGGGAATGTGCCACTCCTTCAACAGCGGCAACTGGCCCTTTGGAAAATTTTCATATGACGCGAAAATGACAGGCCGTACAGTTTTAATCAGAGATCGGATGGTTTTGGTTTGATCAAATAATTTCTCAAGGGGCAATTGTTCAGCCCGCGAATTCCTTCGATGACCGATTCCGCGTTCAGTTCAGCGCCCGCGAAGCTTGAATGGGTGTTGTCCGCGGTTGTGAAATACGTCG
>JASHVW010000275.1 GCA_030044395.1 Verrucomicrobiia bacterium | reverse complement strand
ACCAGTGAGCGCTCATTGAATAATATCCAACTGTCCGTCTGCAACGCCTCAAGCCCAACGGGTGATTTGAAACGCCCCCCTTCCAATTGGAATGCCGGATTATAATGATAATTCAAATAGGCGTCATAGATCACCACCCCGCTGCCGCCGAAATCCGGCGTGAAATTAAAATCATAATCATGGAACACCGTTCCGGTGAATATCGGCCGCGCGCGACGAAGCAAAAATGTGTCCTTGCCCGCGGTGCCGCCGCCATCTGCAAGAAATGTGCGGCTGTCCACTTGGATGACTCCATGTAATGAGGCAATAAAATTTGAGTTTGCCGAACTGAAGCTGAAACCGTTCGCATCCAGCGTTATCTTTGGCTGCGTTTTGGCCGCCTCGGCGGACGCCTGCTGGTCCAGCTCGCGCTGCCGTTCCAATATGCGGACCTTCTGGTCCAGTTCCTGGACTTGCGCCGACGACTGCGCCTGCACCGCGTTGGTTTGCCCCGCTTGCTGTTGCTGCTGTTCCAGCGCTGTCACCTTCTGTTCCAGTGCCTGGACTTCCTCTTTCAGGGTTTCAATGTCCCCAGTTGTCGAATTGGTTTGCTGCGCCGCCGCCATCCAGGCGAACTGGATGCCGGCTACCGCCGTCAATATTTGCCATTTTATTTTCATATGCTTTGGTTTCGTGTTTTCACGTGGACCGTCATTTGACCGTATTTTGTCTTTAAGCCGCCAACAAATAACGACTCATATGGTCGTTATTATGCGCCGGCTTTTCCTCAAGTCAACAGTTTTTTTGAAAAATCTTTCTAGATGCCTTCTCCACCAACAAAACCGGCGGAAACCTCGCGTCGGGTGACGGGCGGTCCCTTGGCCACCTCGGCAAGCGTCGCCCGGTCCATGGCACCGGCAATATAATTGCGGGCATCCAGGAAAATACGGCGGAATTTGCAGACTGGCTCCTGCGAGCAGCGCTCATAGCCGGTGACAGAAACACAGCCGATTGGAGCCAAAATCCCGTCAAAATGTCGTACGACTTCGCCCATCGTGATTTTTTCCGGCTTTTTAGCCAGAATATACCCGCCGCGGATTCCCGCATGGCTTTTGACCCATCCTTGGGCTTTGAGGTCGAGCATGATTTGCTCCAGAAATCGTTTGGGCACGTCATTGCGCCGCGCCAATTCACGAATCGGTATTGGGCCATTGCCATAATGGTCCACGAGCGTGAACAGCGCGCGCAAAGCGTAATCGGTCTTTTTCGAAATCCGCACTTAAAAATACGACCAAACTAATGTATTTAAGTCAATCTATTTCTCGCTTGCGGCCCGCTAACTAATGATCCGCCGTCCTTCATCCAAAAAGATCCCCTTGAAATTCATTTCCAATCCCTGCGGGTTTGAGGCCTTGGCGAGCGCCTCTTTTTCCGTGACCTTGCCGGCTTTCACCAGATTGAAAAGCGACTGGTTGAAGCTCAACATCCCGTCGTCGCTCCCGGTCTCGATGGCGGAGGACAATTTGTCCAGGCGGTTTTCCTCAATTAATTTTTTCACCAGCGGCGTGTTCAGCATGATCTCCAGGGCCGGGGTGAGCTTTCCCGCGACGGTGTTGACCATGCGTTGGCAAACCACGCCGCGCAAACAGCCGGCCAGTTGCCGGCGAATTTGTTCCCGTTCATCCGCCTGAAAGAAATCCAGAATGCGGGTCACCGACAACGCCGCCGTGGTGGTGTGCAGCGTGGACAAAACCAAATGCCCGGTGTCCGCGGCGCTCATCGCCGCGGCAAAACTGGTCGAGTCGCGCATTTCACCGATCATAATGATGTCTGGGTCCTGCCGCAGCACGTGTTTGAGCGCGTGATGATACGACAAGGTATCGAGACCGATTTCGCGTTGTTCAACAACGGATTGGTTGTCCTCAAAGGCGTATTCGACCGGGTCTTCGAGGGTGATGATGTGTTTTTTGAAATTGCTGTTGATGTGCTCGATCATCGCCGCCAGCGTCGTGGATTTGCCGCAACCCGTCGATCCGGCCAAAAGGACAATGCCGCGTGGCGATTCGGCAATTTGTTTGATTTGCTGCAACAGACCCAGTTCGTCGAAGCTTGGAACGCTGGTTTTGACGTAACGCATGGCCAGACACCATTGGCTTCGCTGCTGAAAAAGATTTGTGCGGAAACGGCCGATACCGGGGACAAAATAGGAAAAATCAATTTCACGTTCCTCATCCAGTCGTTTCTTCAAATGTGGCGGCGAGACGGCGTCCACGATTTTGTTCATCCATTCCTGGGTCGGGAATGGCGAATCCACGGCGATTAACTCGCGATTGATGCGGAAAATGACCGGCCCGCCAATTTTCAAATGAACGTCTGAGGCGCCCCCTTCGACCGCCGTCTTCAAAATGCGATGAAACAGTTCCATCCCGACATCGTATCAAATCACCGTTCCCGCGCCAGTGAAGAAAACACAAAGGTCGGGCGATTGCTGTCCGTCTTTTTTGGTGTCCATTTCCGGCAATTCATGTTTAATTTTTTCGCATGTCAAAACATCGAATCGGAATCATTGGCGGCACCGGCCTCTACAATATTGAAGGCCTCATCCATCAGAAATGGCTCCGGCTCAAAACGCCCTTCGGCCCGCCATCCGATGATTTTCTTGTGGGCAGACTCGCAGGGCGGGACGTGGCTTTTCTGGCCCGGCATGGTCGTGGCCATCGGATTTTACCGGGTGAATTGAATCATCGCGCCAACATTTGGGCCATGAAGAAGCTCGGCGTGCAATGGATCGTCAGTATCAGTGCCGTCGGCTCGCTTCAGAATAAATACAAGCCGTGCGATGTCGTGGTGGTTGACCAGTTTTTGGACCGGACCAAACAATCGCTCAACCACACATTTTTTGGACGAGGCATCGTGGCGCACATTTCCTTCGCCCAGCCGATTTGCGAGGAGTTGCGCCAAATCATTTTGAAAACCGCCCGCGCGGAAGGGGCCGCAGCCCATGACGGCGGGACTTACGTCTGTATGGAAGGCCCGGCATTCAGCACACGCGCCGAATCGCTGGCCAATCAGCGCGCCGGCTTCGATGTCATCGGCATGACCAACCTCGGCGAGGCCAAATGCGCGCGGGAGGCGGAAATCGCCTACGCCACTTTGGCAATGGCTACCGATTACGATTGCTGGAAGGATGACGAGCACGTGACGCTGGAAATGATCATTGCCAATCTCCATCGCAACGCCGATCTGGCGAAAAGAGTGGTGGCCAGGGTAATTCCGCAGATCCCCGTCGAGCCGAATTGGCCGTGCCACTCCGCCCTGAAAAACGCGGTCATGACCGACAAAAAATACTGGCCGAAGAAAACAGTCGCCGCGCTGAAACCGATTCTGACGAAATATCTTTAGTCCAACAAGAAACCCTCCGGCCTTGCCAGAGGACTCGCAAGGTTTGACAGTTCCCGGAGTGTTTGTGGGGAAACGGGCGTTCAGGGATTCATTTGCCCGGACTGATAAACCGCGAGGTTTTGGACGGCGCCAGTCCTCTGGCGCTTTGGAAAGTCGCAATGCCGCCGAAAGTGGCAGAGGACTGGCGCAATCCAAAACGCAAGCGCGAAACGAAGGTTCATGGTGCCGGGGTGCGTTCCTTTTTGCAGATGGAAGCTCCCAAGCCGCGTTCGATGTTACCCGAAGAGCCAAGCGGCTTTGAGCCGCTCTCACTTTTCCAAGCCTCGGCTTCGTCGT
>JASHVW010000274.1 GCA_030044395.1 Verrucomicrobiia bacterium | reverse complement strand
TGCGCCAGCAGTTGCATGGCCTCGGCGCAAGAGAGGAAGTTTTTTTCGGTTAACACGGTTGTCGTCGTCAGCGGCATCAATTCGATGAGCCGGAGCGGGAGGCCGTGCTCGGCGGAAAACAATGCCAGCGGCCAAAGCTCCTGCTCGTTGACGCCGCGCATGAGGACGCAATTCAGTTTTACACGCTCAAAACCCGCTTCCATCGCAGCACGAATGCCAGCGAGAACCTTCGGCACCTGGCCGCCGGTCACGTGGCGGTAAATTTTGGGGTCCAACGCGTCCAGGCTCACGTTCACCGTGCGCAATCCGGCCTCACGCAAATGTTTTGCCGCGGCGGAGAGTTTCATTCCGTTGGTCGAAAGGCCAATGGATTCAACGCCTGGAATCTTTGACATGGCGCGGACGATATCCACCAGGTCGTCGCGCATCAGCGGTTCGCCGCCGGTCAGGCGGAATTTCCGGAAGCCCAATCCCGCCGCGGCGCCCACGATGCGGATGATTTCCGAGGCGCTCAAATGGTCGGCGCTGGGTTCCCAGCCTTTATAGGCTTCCGGCATGCAATAGAGGCAGCGCTCGTTGCACCGGTCGGTGACCGAGATTCGCAAGTAATCAATTATTCTTCCAAATGGATCCATTATTTTTTCTCGTGCGGATTTTCTCCGCGCAAATGCGCCAACCCTTCCCGGATGGCGGGCGCGAGAATTTCCAGGCATTCGCGCACTGCGGCCGGCTTGCCGGGCAGGTTGACAATCAACGTTGTTCCCCGGGTGCCTGCCAGTGCGCGCGATAATATCGCGGTTTTCACCCTGGCCAGCGATTGCATCCGCATGGCTTCGCCGAAACCTGGCAATTCCTTCTCCAGCACCGGCCGGGTTGCCTCAGGCGTCACGTCACGAGCGGCAATTCCCGTGCCACCTGTCGTAATTACCATATCGCATTTGGCTTCATCGGCAAATTTTTTCAACGCCGCCGAGATCAGGGGCACTTCGTCCGGCACGATGAGCGACACAAATACCGCGTCCTGGCCCAGAAATTCGCGCAGGACTTTTTCAATTTCGGGACCACTCTGGTCGGTGTAAACGCCCGCGGAGGCCCGGTCACTGACGGTAATTCGCCCGATCTTCATTCCTTGATTTTTTCAATAACACGAATGTTCTCAATCCGCATTTTTTTGTCCACGGCTTTGCACATATCGTAAAGAGTCAAGGCGGCGACGCTCGCCCCGACGAGCGCCTCCATTTCGACGCCGGTTTGGGCATGGGTTTCGACCGTACACAGGATATCAATGGCCGACAGGCGGATGCGGAAACTGAGGGCGATATGGCTGAGGGCCAGGGGATGGCAGAGCGGGACAAGTTCACCCGTTCTTTTGGCGGCTTGAATCCCGGCAACCTGGGCCACCGCCATGACGTCGCCTTTTGGCAATGCCTTCTTTTTCAGCGCGCGAATGGTTGCCGGGGCGCAGATGAGCCGCCCGGTGGCAATGGCGCGACGGCGCTGGACCGGTTTATGGCCGACGTTAACCATGCGCGCGCCGCCCGCCGCGTTCAAATGCGAAAATTTTTTGTTCATGCAGGTAAAAATTCAACTTCGGCGCCCGCTTCCATCGAGATGCAATTTGCCGGCACCCGGATTAGCGCGTTTGCCTGTCCCAGACAAGTCACATCGCCGGAACTACTCCAGGCCAGCGGACGCAAACCGTCCGTATCCAGGCGCGCCGGCCACAGCGTGTCGCGCGGACACAAGGCGTCGTGCAACGCCGCCGCCAAATGTGCGCGGAGGAATCCTTTCGGGTTTTCGCCCGTGAATTTTGCCAATGCCGCCGCCACAAATAAATGATAACAGACGAAATGGGACAGCGGATTCCCCGGCAAACCAAAGGCGGCCCGATTACCGTTCATGGCAAAGATGAGCGGGGCGCCGGGCCGGATATTGACGCGACTGAAAATGATATCAAATCCGAGCCATGCCAGCAATTCGCGGGTGAAATCCGTTTCACCGACGCTCGCACCTCCAGAAACCAGGAGCAGGTCGGCCTGGCCAACCGCAGAATTGAAATTCGAGATTCGTTCCCTTGCGCGGTCGAAATCCTCCGGCAAATGGGCCTGGGTGAGTTCGGAGGGAAGTTTTTGAAGCAACCCACGAAGCAGGATTGAATTGCTATCGCGAATCTGGCCGGGTTTGGGCGTCTGTTCCGGCGGGACCACTTCATCGCCGGTGGTGAAATGGACAATGCGCAAGCGGGGACTGACGAGTGGACAGGCGCAGCCGCCGGAGGCAAGCAATGCCAGCCTGCCCGCGTCCAGGCGCGCGCCGGATTCCACGAGCGGCTGCCCGGCTTTGACATCCTCGCCGCGTTTGCGGAAGTTCAGGTCCGGACAAGGCCCTACGATTTTGACGGCGTCGCCCTGGCGTTCGATATTCTCCTGCATGACGACGCGCAGGTTGCCGCAAGGCAGCGCGGCGCCTGTCGCAATGCGGACCGTCTCGCCGGATTTTAGTTGGCGCGGCTTCCAATCGGCGGCATGGAGCGTGTCCACGACCCGAAAGATGTCGGAAGGATCGTCCTGCAGAATGGCGTAGCCGTCGCGCGTGGAGCGGTCGCAATCCGGCAAATCGTCGGACGCGCAGACGGTTGCGCGCAAGGTGCGGCCGAAGGCTTCGGGCAGCGGCAGGGGAATGGCTGGCAGCGGCCCGCAGCGCGAAGAAATTTCCGCGAGCGCTTCGTCCAGGGACATCGGTGGTAATTGACGGAGGGACATTGGCGGTGGCGAAGCTTGACGGACCGCTCCTGCCGCGATTGCCCTCCGTTTCCAAATCGGCACGTCCTGTTTCAGCCGATCCATGAATTCCCGGAGGGCGGCGATGGCTTCGCCGCGGTGGGATGCGGCAAGGCCGACGTAGATGGCGGTCTCACCGACTGGAATTATGCCAACGCGATGGATGACTTTGGCCGTGAGACAAGGGAATTTTCGGTCGAGTGCTTCCAGAATGCGGCGCATTTCGCGCCCGGCCATTTCCGAATACGCCTCGTATTCGAGGCCGGAAATTGTATGGCCGCCTTCCTCGTTGCGAACGATGCCGCGAAACTCGAGCCATGCGCCGAGCGCGTCCGAAGACGGCGGGGAAATTCTTTCAGGAATCGGCGCGTCCGTGAGTTGGATTTCGATTTCCATGGAATTTCAGCCGCAGGAAAAGGGATTAGGATTAAGATTGGATGTCCCCCAAAAAATTCCGCGCATTGAACCCGTGGACTGCCGGACCCTCACCTCACCCTGACCACATGGGCATGGTTTTTCCCTACGGCCCTCATCCGCCCTTCGGGCACCTTCTCCGGCTCCCGTGGGCGAAGGAATATCTCCCCTCCCATCAGAATGGGAGCGGAGAGGGAACAGCAAGCGGACGCAAATAATCGTTCGAAAATTGACGCAGAGTGCGGCAGATTCATGAAGAATATCAGGCGGAATTTCGAATTTCATGGGTTTAACCACCGGAGACGGGGGGAATCAAGGCCACTTCATCGGCGTCGGTAAATTGGGTGTCGGGGCCGGCGTATTCGCCGTTGCGCGCCAAGCGGGCGGTTTTGCGAAAGGCGGCGAGTTTCGGATGGGCGGCACTGATTTTGCTCCAGACTTCGTCGGCGTCCACAGGCGTGGGAATATTTATTTTCATTTCCGCCGCGCCGGAAACGTCTTTGGTTTGACCGAAAAATAAGATGCGCATGAACAATCAGGCTTCGCGACGGCAATCCGTCTCCGGGAATGCAATCATTTTTCGGGAGCGGCTGTCAACCGAAAGGCAATTATATTGCGGCGGAGCGAAGGGTTGAATATTACTTTTGCGCCCTGAATGCAACTAGGCCGAATCACCATTTTTCCGATTAAATCACTCGACGGCGTTACGGTCGAATTGGCGCGCATCACCCCGGGCGGGATCCTGGAAAACGACCGGGTCTTTGCGATTTACGACGCGGAAGGAAAAGTGGTGAACGGCAAGCGAACGGCACGGGTCCACGATTTGCGCTGCGCCTTCGATGAGAAAATCCGCGAAGTCAGGCTCTGGCCAAACGGGGAATCATCGTTAAAACAATTTTCGTTGGACAACGTGGCGCCGATCGAACAATGGCTGGGCGAATTTTTCGGATTCAACGTCGCCCTCCGCCACGAGACGGACAAGGGGTTTCCTGACGATCACACGGCGTTTGGGCCGACGATTGTGAGCGATGCGAGCCTGCGCGCAGTGCAAAGCTGGTTTCCGGAGTTGACGATTGAAAGTGCGCGCCGTCGTTTTCGCGCCAATCTGGAACTTACGGGAGGCGAGGCGTTCTGCGAAGACTGTCTGTTCGGCGCGCCTGATGAACTCAAGCCGTTTCACCTCGGCGGGGTGAAATTTTTTGGGCATAATCCCTGCCAACGCTGCGTGGTGCCGACACGCGATCCCGAAACGGGGCGGGCCGTTGCGGAGTTTCAAAAAAAATTCATGCGATTGCGGAAGGAGACTCTTCCCGCTTGGGCCAATTCGCAGCGCTTCAATCATTTTTACCGTTTCGCCATCAACACTTCGATTCCCCCCAGCGAAGCGGGAAAGGCGTTGCGCGTTGGGGACCCGGTTTTAATTTGACCGGCCTGCGTAAATTGCGACAG
>JASHVW010000021.1 GCA_030044395.1 Verrucomicrobiia bacterium | reverse complement strand
AATTCATGGCAGGAGCGTTGCTGGTGAAATAGACGCTCTCCAAGTCAAAGCAAAAGGCGAACTCCTGGAACCCGAGGCTGGTGAGGCCGGAGCCGATGACGACATTTGTCAGGCTGTCGCAATAAAAGAAAGTGCTGTTTCCGATGCTGGTCACGCTATTGGGAATGGTGATGCTGGTAAGGCCATAACAGAACTGGAACGCCGAATCCCCAATGCTCTGGATATTGGTGCCGAGACTGATGCTGGAAAGATTGTAAGAATCCATGAACGCGTCCTGCCAGACATTCGTGACGCTTTCGGGAATGGCATAAGACGAGGCGCTACTGCCGGCCGGGTACAGGACGAGCGCGATCTGGTTTTTATCAAATAAAACGTTGTCCACGCTGCTGAATGCCGGATTGCCCGCCGCCACCGTGATGGTGGTCACACTGGGGCAGCCCAGGAACGCCTGGCCAAAGATGTTCGTGACGCCCGTCCCGATCGTGATGTTCGTCAGCCCGCTGCATTCGGCAAACGCGTCGGCCCCGATGACCGCAACGCTGTCGGGGAAGGTGACGCCGGCCAGCGCAGTACAGTATTCAAACGAGGCGTCCCCGACGATGACGACGTTCGTACCCATCGTGAGCCCGGTCAGGTCGGCACAGTTGAAAAATGCCTCCATCCCGATGTTCGTGACGGTGTCGGGCATGTCATAGAAGGCGTTGGTACTGCCCGCGGGATATTGGATAAGGGTGTCCTGGCTCTTGTCGAACAAAACACCCGCCGCACTGCTGAAAAAGGGATTGTTGGTATTCACCGTGATCCCGGTCAGGCCCGGAGTGTCATAAAATGCATAGTACTCGATGCTGCTGACGTTTGTGGAGAGGGCCACGCTCGTCAGGTTGCTGGAGTCATAGAATGCATAGGTCCCGATGTCGGTGACACTGTCGGGAACGGCATAACTTCCGCTTTTGCCCTCCGGAAAACTGATGAGCGTCGTCTGGTTCTGGTTGAATAAGACGCCCGCCGCGCTGCTGAAATCCGGATTGTTCGAGGCCACCGTAATGGCCGTCAGGCTGTTGCAGTCCAGGAACGAATCGAACGCGATGTTGGTGACGCTGTCGGGGAGCGTGACATTGGTCACGCTGGAATAAGAAAATGCCTGGTCCGCGATGAGGACGACGTTTGTCCCGACGGCGACGCTTGCGAGGGTGGTGATATCAAAGAAAGCCGCGTCGCCGATGCTTGTGATGGGCAGGCCATTGGTTGTGCCAGGGATGACCACCGCGCCGCCAGGACCGGTGTATTGCGAAATGTTCAGGGAACCATCGCCATTGGTGGTGAATGAGAATTGGGCCTTCACCATGAGAGGCGCCACCAGGAACAAGAGGCGCAGCAAACGCCTGCTCGCGCATGCCAGCTTCGATGTTCGCACCTCTTTCATACTGCATCGGTCTTCTCTGAAACCCGATTTTAAGACGAGCGAAATTGAAGCACGTTGGATGCCAGTGCAACGGTATGCAGTTTAAACGAGGTCGGCGATGTTGAAGGTGGTCATTGCCTCGAAATGATGATTGGTCGTGTTCATTTCCTGCACATTCTGAAGACGGATTGATTCCGAGCCACCAGTTAAATCGCTAATGTGTATGCGTGTTTAATTGGATTTCGTGGGTTGAGTTTCACCAGAATCTTCACCTGTCTGGCAGCCCGCTCAGAATTCGGTCACGGTTCAGTCAACGCTCGCCCAATGCACGCTTACGCGAGATGTGCCGACTGTTTCACCCTCACAATAGATTGGAGGCAACCTGAATTCCCTCCGTCCTGCCTGGTACACAGCGGGCGCCATCACGCTTGATCAAGCGGCGGCTGAAACGCAAAGTTCGGAGCATTTGGGCAAACTCGTGTGACACAAATGAAGAGGGGCGATTCAGAAAACCCGCGTGGTAATTGGGGCGAGCGAAGGGATTCGCTCGCGAGAAAACTGTAATGCCTGCTAAGTTGTTTAAACATAACAGGTTAAGATTTGAACAATTACGCGCACATCAGTCCGTCATTCAATCCTAACCAAAAGAGAATTGATCGGCCAAGATTTTACAGCGTCCAGACTGCCGTAATTCGAAAGGCTTACAGGCGTCGGGCGTTGGGAGAAGCAATGAAGCTTTATCTTGCCCGTCGGCAAAAGTCTGGTGCCGGCGATTCGGAACGGTGCGAGTTCATGCCCGTTTGTTGGCGAAAGCGCTAGGTCTCACCCGTGGAAATGATCCCGGGTTTAAAAGACTTTTTGCCAAAAATTTCAGGCCCGCCAATGGTTGACTTTTGGCGGACCTGTCTGAAACCAACCGAAATTCACCGCTCGCGGAATTTACTTAATCCATCGGGAGCAGCTTAAAAATCATTCCCGACAGCCCCTTCCTCCACCAGTTGCTTTCCATTCCCGTTCCCATTCCCGTTCCCGGTTTTCCAACCGGTGAACAACGTGGATGCTGCCATAAATTTATTCTTCAGATCATGTACTTGGCGGGCGCGTTCCGTTACGGCCAGCCTAGCTTCATCCCTCTCCTTCTCGGCCTCTTTTTGGGCCTGGGCGTGGGCGGCCAATTGGGAAAGCAAATCCTGCTCACGGTGTTTGGCCTGGCGTTGCCAATCCGTCTCGCGGCGACGCATTTCGTCTTCCGCCTGTTTTCGCATGTCGCTCAAACGAGTTTCCGCCTGAGCCTGCAATTGCTGTTCGCGTTGTTTCAGCCTGGTTTGAGCGGATTCTTCCCGTTGTTGAAATTCCTGTTTCCAGCGCGCGTCCGCTTCACGCGCACGGGTTTCAAACTGGAGTTCAAGCTCTCCTTCCTGACGACGGACGTTCGCCTCAGCTTTGGTTTTTTCGTATGCCAGCCGGGCGTCAAATGCGAGAGACAATTCCTGCTCACGCTGTTTCAACCGCTGTTCAAAGTCTTCTTCGCGCTGGCGCAAAGTCTTTTCAAACTGCATTTGCTGCTGTTCAATGCGTTGTTTCTCCTGACGGACGGCCCGTTCCATTTCAAGGGCTGCCTCTTCCTTGGCTTGGGCCAACTGGGCGGAAATTGAATCCGCCTGATGTAGCAACCGGGCTTCGGCTGCATCGCGGGCCTGCAGGGCTTCTTTCAAGTCGTGAGCCATCTTCGTGGATTTTTCCATCGTTGCCAGTTCGGCATCAGCCATCTGGCGACGCGCCTGCAGGATTTGGGTTTTGCAATCCTCAGTCACTTCCATCAATTTCTTATGATGGTCCTGCAGCGACGTTGTGCGTTCGGTCTCACTAGCCGCGCGTTGGCCATCTAATTCCTGACGCAATTGAGTCAGGCGGTCGGACCACGCGTTTTGGCGCAATTGTATCTGGCGTTCGATTTCCGATTTCTGCAAATCGCGCAAGGCGTCTTTTTCAATGACCGCGCGATTAAGGGAGTCAGCCAGATCGGTAAACTTGGCAACCCACTCGCCCTCCTTCCGCTTCAAATCTTTCTCGTGTTCTGCGGCGGCGACACCAATGGCTTCACGAGCAGCCTGCAATTCGGTTTCCCTGGCCGCCAGTGCTTGTTCAGCCGTGGCATCCGCGGCAGCGAGCTTGCGGTTTAGAGCGGTGATTCTGGCGGAAGCTTCACTGGCAAGACGCTCGGCGCGCAATATTTTCAAGCGCCCTGCTCGCGTATAGAGCCAGTGCAGTCGTTGGCCCAAAAAGCCGGCACGAAAGGCGGGGCGTTGCTTTTCAGGCAGGAAGAGCGTCGAGAAACCGATCTCCACCATTAAAGTCGGCAGGAAGGCGACAATAAAAGCCAGCACAGGATAAACCCAAATCCTCACCATGCTGATTTGGTCGGTATACAAATCACC
>JASHVW010000273.1 GCA_030044395.1 Verrucomicrobiia bacterium | reverse complement strand
TGCAAAACGTGGAAGAAGCCGACGCGATCGGCTTTGGCCGGGCGGCCGACGGAACAAATTTTCCCACGCTGTATCTCTCCGGAAACGTCGGCGGCGTTGCCGGAATTTTTCGGTCAACGGATGCGGGAGCGAGTTGGACACGGATCAACGACGACGCGCATCAATTTGGCGCGATCAGCCGTTTGAGCGGCGACCCGCGCATTTTTGGGCGGGTTTATCTGGCAACCAGCGGCCGCGGGGTCATTTACGGCGACCCTTTCAAATAATTTATGAAGCGAATCCTAATCAGCATGGCGCTCGCGGCGGCCGGGACGTGTCTTGCGGGCAATTACACCAATTTTGACCTAGCCATTTACATTCCGGTCAACGTCGTCCACAGCTTTGAAAGCCCGGAAGTGCTGAGCAACGAATGGAACACCATCAGCCGGCAGTTGAAGGTGGACAAGGTTTATATCGAAGTGCAGCGTGATCGCCAGACCAACAGCGACGCCTTGCTTGAAGACGTCAAACAGTTTTTCCTGGATCGCGGCGTGCGCGTGGCGGGCGGGATGGCGTTGTCCGACGGCAGCATCGGCGGCCAGTTCAATTCGTTTTGCTACACCGATCCCAATGACCGCGCCTTTATAAAAAGCGCCGCCGAATTGGCGGCCCGGCACTTCGACGAAATCATCCAGGACGATTTCTTTTTCGACATGACGAAAAAGGACTCGGACATTGCCGCCAAAGGGGACAAAACCTGGACGCAATTCCGGCTGGAGCTTATGGATGAGGCCGCGGAGAATCTGATCATCAAGCCCGCGCGCGCTGTCAATCCGCGGGTGAAACTGGTGATTAAATTCCCGAACTGGTACGAGCATTTCCAGGGGTTGGGCTATGACCTTGATCGCGAGCCGAGACTTTTCGACGGCATTTACACCGGAACGGAGACGCGCGACCCGGTCATCACCGACCAGCATTTGCAGCAATACGAAAGCTATGAGATTTTCCGGTATTTTGAAAATATTGCGCCCGGCCGCAACGGGGGCGGCTGGGTGGACACCTACAGCATCCGTTACCTGGACCGCTACGCGGAGCAGCTTTGGGACACGATGTTCGCCAAAGCGCCGCAAATGATGCTTTTCGAGTGGTCGGGCATGCTCCGGCCCATTGAACCGGGCGACCGCGCCAGCTGGGAAAATTTGCCAACGAGCTTCAATTCCCGTGAGATGCCGCGGTCGAGCGCCGACCCGACGATGGCCGCCGTGGCGGCTTATTCGTTGGAGCAGGTGGATTCGTTTCTGGGAAAACTCGGCAATCCCATTGGCATTGCGTGCTACAAGCCCTATCAATCCACCGGTGAGGATTTTCTGCACAATTATCTCGGAATGATCGGGATTCCCATTGACTTACGGCCGGAATTTCCGACGAATGCGAATTTGGTGCTGTTGACCGAATCGGCGAAATTTGACCCGGACATTGTCGCAAAAATCAAAGATCAACTGATCGCCGGCAAATCGGTGGTGATAACTTCCGGCCTGTTGCGCGCACTGCAAAATCGCGGCATCCAGGACATCGTGGAAGCCCAGGAAACGGACCGCAGCGTCTTTGCGCATGAGTTTTCCAACGGTTACGGCGCCGGCAACTTTTCGACCTTGGGTGATGACAATCAGCCCGGCATTTTATTTCCGCAAATTGTTTTTCTGACGAACGACGCCTGGTCGCTCGTCCGGGCCGAGGCCAATGGCAACTCATTTCCGGTCCTGTTGATGGACCGCTATTCCAAGGGCGTGCTTTACGTCTGGACGATTCCGGACAATTTCAACGACCTCTATTCACTGCCGACGGCGGTCACGAGCGCGATTAAAAACTATGTCATGCATGGATTTCCCGTGCGCGCAGACGGGCCGGCGCAAGTCGCGTTGTTTGCGTACGACAACAACAGCTTCATCGTTGAATCCTATTTGCCGACGCCGACCAATGAGATGGTTTCAGTTGCGGGAAATTTTCGTCACCTGAAAAATCTCGTGACCGGCGAGGTGCTGGAAGGAAGGGTGCAATCAGTGCCGGGCTGGCAACGCCGACAAAATCCGGACGGCGACGATCGCGTTTCCTTTAACGTACACTTGCTCCCGCACAGTTACGAAGTCTTCGAGGCTGAGAATTGAGAGCCAGTCGGCACTCGTAAATATGAGAGCCGGCCGGCGGCAGCCTCAGGCATTTCCAACCGGTGTCACACCTTTTTTAAGCAAGATATTTGCGTATTTGGCGGTTTCCCCCGTCATCACTACAACGAAGGCCGCGCGAGCGCGGTTATAAAAGCCAAAGCGATCAATCCGCTCCGGCGCCTCTGTCCTGGGAACGTGACGGCGGATGGTTGTCAGGTAGGAAGCTTCCACTGCGGGGTCCAACTGGTCGCCTTCCACCGGCGCCATCATCACGAGCGGCGTGTCGTAGGAGTCCAGTTCAAACAACGGCAAAATGCCGTCCAATAGCTCAGCGATGCGAACTCCATCCGCCCGCAGTACGCGGCCGTTCACGGAGTGGCCGGGAAAATGCGCATCGGCGAGGACGATTTCATCGCCGTGGCCCATCTCAGCGAGGACTTTTAATAATTCAGGACTGATACAGGGAGCGATGCCTTTGAGCATAAGTCAAATGATTGGGCGCGAATTTATCAAATGCCGCCCAAGCTGTAAGCAATATTTTGACGTTACAATTCCACCTTGCCCAAAATGCTTTGGCGGAGAACCGGTCCAAAGATGCGGCTGTCAAGGCTGACTTCGCGGTTGTCACCCATGACAAAGTATTGATTTTTGCCCAGGATGATAAGCTCGTTGCCGCTTTTGTCTTCGGCATAGGTCTGGGTGCTGGGTGGGAGATAAGGCTCGGGCAACAGCTCGCTGTCAACATAAACCTTTCCATCTTTGAAGGAAATCCACTGGTCCGGTCCGGCGATAATGCGTTTGACATCAAGCCCGTTATCGGATGGGTCCCTTACGACGACGATGTCATCCAATCGGGGTTGGCTGACGCAGTAGGAGAGCCGGTTCAACCAATAATGGCCGGAATCGGAAAGGGTCGGTGACATGCTGGGGCCTTGGACCTCAACTGCCTGGATAATATAATGGGAAATCAACCAATAACTTAATGTTCCGAGGGAGCTAATGATGATCAAGAATTTGAATTGTTGGAGAAACCAGGACCAGGAGATTTCGCTGGTTTGACCATTTGCCGCCAATGGCCGCGGCCAGATGGGCGATCCTAATTGCTCGGTAACATCCATGTTCAGTACGGCACAATTGCACCAAAGATTGGGAAAGATATACAGTATGGCTGGGATGGCATCCATACATTTTGGGGACAAATCGGCTCAGGTTTGGGCCAATGTTGACGAGGCGGAAAGTGGGAATTGCGAGCTAGCCGGCCTCCACACGCAACCATGTAGCGTCCGATGGCGCGGCGATTTCCACCTGTTCCAAAGCCGCCGGAACCAGGCAAAACTGCCCGGCACGCAGATCCAAGGTCCCAGAGAAACCATGGATTTTAATTTGTCCTCCGACCATGGCGATGATTTGCAATTTTCGAGGTTTCAACTGACTGCCCTCGCCGGCTTTCACTTCAAAATGCTCCACCCTGAAAAGCTGGTTTTGAACGAGCGGCCGTGATTTTGCCCGGCCGCCAGCAGTTGGTTTTCCGGGAACCAACGACGGCTCGAAATCATTAAAATCAATGCTGGCCAGCGATTGTTCGAAGTGCAATTGGCGCGGCCGGCCATCCAACCCGACCCGGTTCCAATCGAAAACGCGGTATGTGGTGTCGGAATTTTGCTGGATTTCGAAAATCACCAGGCCGCCGCCAATCGCGTGAACGCGTCCGCTCGGCAGAAACATGGCGTCGCCCCCGCGGACGGGAATCCGATGGAAACATTCGGCGACCGTGCCATCGGAAATTCTCCTCTTGAATTCGGCAGGCGTGACGCCACGTCTTAATCCCGCATACAATTCCGCGCCGGGCGCGGCTTCGGCGATAAACCACATTTCCGTCTTTGGTTCGCCACCCATTTGAGCCGCCTTCTCCGCGGGCGGATGGACCTGCAGCGACAATTTTTCTCGCGCATCGAGGATTTTGCAAAGAAGTGGAAAGCGATTTTCCGCGGCGGTTTTGGCGCCACCGAGGATTTCGCGCGGGAAACGTTCCATGAGCCAGCGCAGCGTTTTTCCGCCGAACTCTCCGTTTTG
The DNA here is from genome assembly GCA_030044395.1 of Verrucomicrobiia bacterium. Taxonomy (GTDB): domain Bacteria; phylum Verrucomicrobiota; class Verrucomicrobiia; order Limisphaerales; family UBA11358; genus UBA11358. Next base: position 493 of record JASHVW010000273.1, on the reverse strand, counting down.
GACGATGCTTTCATCGCCGGGGCGGTCGGAAATCTCCCAGGACTCACCAATAGGCCTTCCCGGCGGCAATTTTTTGCCGAAGAGCTTTTCCATTTCGCGTCCGCCCCAGACGCGTTCCTTAAAAACGGGATGAAATACAAATGGATAAAGCACGATTCATTTCACGCGAGATCGAGGCGAGTTGCAATACTTCAATTGATTGTTTTTGCCGGCGGCCTCACGGTTCCCGATGCAATCACTGTAATTGTATCTGGTAGAAGGATTGCGGCCAGGCTGGATTGATGGCGTTAGTCACTGTGAATTCGCCGCCGGCATCAAACTGGTTCGTGGATAATGGCACCCATTGCGGTGAAAGAAGATTCGTCGTCGCCAGCAGGTAAAATGGCCAATCCGCCGTGCCGCCTGTTCCGCTGAACACCAGGTTTCCGTTAGAGACGCTTACGCTCCTTATCGTCGGAGACGACAACGCCACCACCGAGAGCGTGCCCGAAAC
>JASHVW010000272.1 GCA_030044395.1 Verrucomicrobiia bacterium | reverse complement strand
GTTGCTCGTTGCAGCCAGCAGCAACTGATGAAAAATGAATCCAAGATTTTGCTGTTTGTTTTTCGCGGCCAGCCATCTGTGTCCTTCCCCCGGCACAAAACCAGTCCCGGCCATTTTTGTCCTCGAACGGCAAAATCCCATTGGCTGAAATGTTTCCTAAATGTCACGCACACTAAATTTATAAGATGCTAGAATTTACCTGCTTATGATTAAAAAGCCGGTCTGCGCAAAACCTTAACTCAATCATCAACCCAATTCGTCTATGAAAAAAATATGTGTCGTGTGGTGTGTGCTTCTCTCCATGTTGGCCGCCCGAGCGGAAATCCTGCTGATGGACAGCTCAAATTACCCGTATGCGAACGGACTGATCGCGGGCCAGGGCCAGTGGTACATTTACTATCCGAAAACTCCGAAGAATGACTGTTTTGTGACGAACAATGTAATAATATTGAACACCTCCCACGATGACTCGCCGGGCACGCCCACCAATGGTTGGGTCAACTCCAGCGGATACACCTACGTCAGTTTTGAAATCAATGTCACCAAGTTGCCCAGCCTGGACGGCGGTTATTTTGCCCAACTTCAGAATGACTGGGACACCAATGATTGCTGCCACGTTTTCGTTGATACGCTTGGCACAACGGTTCCAGGAACGTATCGCTTGGGAATTGCCAATTTTTCGACCTCCTTCAGCAACGTGGAGCCGCCCCATGATTTCCCAATGGATTTGGCTCTCAATACCACCTATACCGTGGTGATTCTCTTTGACACTCTCGGGGACACGCTCTCAGGCGCCACGCTTTGGATAAATCCCTCCGAAAACGATTGGGACAACGCCTACCTAGACCTCTACTCTCAAACCACTCCAGGCATAGGAATCGGCGGCAGTTACGCTTACGGGACGGACGTTAGCAACCGGAAGCAACCCGCGGACATAGGCATCACCCAATTCGGGCTTAGCACTTATGTCAATGCCGGCATCAGCAACGTCATTGCCGCCACAACCTTCCCGGAGGTCAACCTGACGAATTTTCCGGTGTGGGGTATCCAGCCGCAGTCGCAAACGAATTATGCCGGCAACAGCACCACTTTTTATGCAGTCGCTTCCGCCGTGGATGTGACCTACCAATGGTACTCCACCACCTACGGGGCTTTGAGTGACGGCCCAAGTTTCGGAGGCGCGACTTTTGTCGGTTCCGAAAGCAATACCCTGGCGGTGAGTAACTTTTCGGCGTCTGATACTTATTACTGCGTGGCCAGCGACGCCTACAACAATTCCATCACCACCACGAATGCCGTGAACACGGTCATTACCACTCCCACCGCGCCGTTCTTCACCGCCACGCCGGCCAACCTGACCAACAACGTGTTCACTACCGCCATTTTCACCAACATCGCTTTCGGCACCGGGCCGTTGTCTTATCAATGGTATTTTGCGCCGACAAACTCGGGAATCTACAGCCCGTTGACCAACCAAACCAGTCCGGTGCTGATTTTGACCTTGTCGGATTTTACCTACGAGGGTACTTATTACGTCACCGCCTCCAACTCTGTGAATGGTGGAAGCATTGCCAATGGTCCAACCAACAGTATCACGGAAATCGCTCCAACAACTGGCACCATCTCCCAATTGCACGCCCTGATGATTTCTTATACAAATGAGATTGCCGCTGGAACGCCCAACCCCATCATTATCAACAGCAATAATGTCAGCGTCAGTGGTTATGTCTCTCAATATCAAGGATACGGCTCTACCTATACAACGTTCTACATTCAAGACGCCTCGGGCTTGGGGATGGAAGTCTATCTGGCACACGACGGGAATACGAATGCGCCTCCGATCGGGACTTATGTGACAGTCAAAGCTCCAATTGAAATAGATAACGGCTCGTTGGAAATGACGCCTACCACGAACACATCCATAAAGGCTTCCAGTGCGGCTGCGATCACGCTTCCTCCCAGGCTTGAAAATTCCATCTTCAATGATTTAGCAACCAACGCTGCCGGAACCAATGCCTTGACGTACGACGATTCATTGGTTACATTTACCAATGTCTATATTTATGCGAGCCCCTCGGGCGCTCCTCTTGATGGCGAAACTTTTTACGCCGGCGGCTACACCGAAGCCTATATCACCGTCGGCGGCCCGTATAGCGTCGCCACGGGCAACACCAACACGATGGAACTCTTTCAGCCGGCGTATAACTTTGGAACGAATACTGCCGCTCCCAATTATTTGAACCCATTCGATAACGTGGCGATTCCAACAAATTGCTATCAGTTGACCGGAGTCTATGACATCTATTATAGCGGTGAATTGGTGCCATCCCGGGTGCCGGACTACGTTATCAATCCGCCGCAGGCCCCTGCAATTGGCATAGCGGAGAGCAATGGCGTCCCGACCCTTACCGGCTCGTCGCTGCTGACCGGCTCCACCTATAGCGTGCAGGCTGCGACCAACCTGACCGGCCCGTGGGTCACCAAGGCGTATGGTTTGAGTTACTGGCCCACCAATGCCACGTTCACCGACACCAACGCCGCTTCGGCGAAGTATTATCTGCTCAGCAGTCCATAGTTTCATGACTCACAATCAATTGAAGCAAAATAACGTAAATGCACCCGCCGGCTGGGCGGGTGCATTTACCCTTATTGAATTACTGGTTGTCATCGCCATCATCGCCATTCTTGCAGCGATCCTGTTGCCGGCATTGGCCAAGGCGAAGGAACGGGCCAAACAAGCGGATTGCCTGTCGAATTTGCGGCAATGGGGTCTTGCCGTTCAAATTTATGCGCCGGACAACAACGAACAGATCCCCTGTGATGGCTTTTCGTCGTCACAAATTCAAGACGGTCCTGAATGGTGCGGCCCGATGACGGCTCCTTACAGCGGCACGGTGCAGGACCCCTATGCCTGGTTCACCACTCTGCCGCCGTTGGTCGGGGATAAGCCATTGGATTATTATTACAATCAGATGAACTTTGGACGCGGATACAACGGCGCCAGCAAGGCGATGGAATATATGCCGTTTCCCGGCGGCAAAGGGGCGATTTGGGAATGTCCCAGCGCCACCATGTCCCAGGGAACCATTCAAAACGGCGGTCTGGCCAATGCCGACAACTCGCCTGATGCAATCCCCGGCGGCACCGGTTTTTTCAGCTATGCCATGAATATTGATTTGAAGAGGGAAGCTGACGGGACGACGCCCATGGTTTGGCCGGCTATGCCCAAGATGACGGCACTCAAGCAGCCAACCGCAACGGTCTTTATGTTTGACCAGGTGTTTGATCCAAGCACCGAGAAGGTCAACAACTCCCCGCAATATAACTCGGTGAATCCGGCTGACCGGCAAAACAGTTTCGCGTCGCGTCATATCAACGGCGGGATAATCAATTTCCTTGACGGCCATGCCGCGTATTTCAGGACTGTCTATATCCAGGCAAACCCCTCGACTGGCGGTGAACACGAACCCATATTGCCGGACGTTATCTGGGACCCGCCTTATCGCGGCGCTGAATAGCGACGGTGATTTTTTCCGGGATTTCACCGACCAAAGGCCGGAACTCGCGCGACTGCGGGTGTTTCATTCGGAACAGATGCGCTCAAGCTCACATTGTTGCGTCCGACCCGTTATCTCCACCTTCAGGAATCTCCAGCGCCGCC
>JASHVW010000271.1 GCA_030044395.1 Verrucomicrobiia bacterium | reverse complement strand
CGCGTCACCTCCGCTTCGCGCATGGCGCGAAACAGGAACCACGGAAACACGATACCCTTGATGGCAATCGTCCCAACCGCCAGCAGGGTGAAGCGCAGGGAAAGTTGGTGCGTGTGCGCCAGCACTGGCAGCAGGCCCAGCACCATTCCCTGCGCGGCCACAACGCGAACAGACGAACCCATCCGGCTCGACCCAAGCAATTTCAAATTCGTCAGCACGACCAGAACTAAAATGAGGTTCGTCAGAATCATATTGTTCTTCATCTCAGTCCCAGCAAAAACGCCATCCCCGCGAGCGCTCCCGCCCCCACCAGCAATTGCGGGACCACCAACAGCCGCAACCGCGCCATCACCGATTCCACCACGCCGACGATGACGGCGACGGCGAGAATTCCCGCGGCCGATAAGGCCAGATTCAGCGCCACGGTTCCCGTATCCGGCAAGATCATTGCGACGATGAGCGCGGCGAACAGCCACAATTTGAGCGCGGCGCTGTAGAGAATGAATGCAAAATCCACTCCGCCATGATCCAGAACCATCACTTCGTGGATCATGGTCAATTCCAGGTGGGTGTTCGGGTCATCCACCGGAATGCGCGCATTTTCGGCCAGGAGAACAATCATCAAGGCCATCAGCACCAGGGCCGTGACGGGGCCGGCGTCGAGCCAATGCGCGCCGGCGACCGCCGGGAAAATACGCGAGAGGGACAAATCCTTCGCCTGTCGCGCCAGCGTGGCCAGGGCCGCCAGCAACGCCGGTTCGGCCAGCGCCGAGAAGAAGACCTCGCGGCTGGCGCCCATACCTTCAAAGGAGGACCCGGTGTCCAGCGCCGCGAGCACCGTAAAAAACCGCATCAGCGCAAGGAGGCCGGCGAAGAAAAAGAAATCCGCCGGAAACGCAATCAGCGCCGGAAAGTTTCCAAACGGCACGAGACTGGCGGCAATCAGCGCGGCAGCCAGCCCCACCATTGGTCCGGCGCGGAATATCCAAGTGGTGGTCCGGCTATAGACTGTGCCCTTGCGGAGAAGTTTCCATAAATCAAAATACAACTGCAACAACGGCTGCCCGCGGCGCCCGGCAAAGACCGCCTTCGTCCGATTAATGATTCCCAGCAACAACGGGGAAAGCGTCAAGGCGCAAAACAACGGGATGAACGATGTTATTTTCATTTCAACGGAATTTCCATGCGAGCAAGACAATGAGGGTTACGGCGATGTAGAGGACGTAGAGCTGAACGTGGCCTTGTTGCATGAAACGGAGCCGCGCGATGGCCCAGTTCATCCTTAGGAATCCGGGCTGATACAAATTGCCATGGCACAAATCCGGCGTTTCGGTTTTCAGTTCCGCCCGGTCTGGAAAACAGCCGGACGGCGCCTCGATTTTTGCCCTGGTCCCGAGCACCCAGCGGAACTGGTGCGTCAGCGGCTGGGCGAAAGAGGACGCGGTGTATTGCATCCGCGCCGTTGGCCGGACGTAGCCGCAACCCCAGGTGGCGTCAGCTTCCGCCGCGCGCCCCGCCAGCAAGCTCCGGCGAATTAAAACCAATGTCAGCAGGCACAAGATAAAAGCCAAGCTTCCCAAGACGGCGAGATTCAACGGCCCACTTGCCGCACCGAGATTTTCCGTGGTGGTTTCAAGCGTCAGCCCCGCCAGGTTTGCCAATACCGGTTTCAAGGTTCCGACCGCGAACGGCGCCAGCAAACCAATCGCGACGCAGGCAGTGGCCAGCGCCAACATGGGCAGGCGCATGGCCCAGAGCGCTTCGTGTGCCTTCGTAGAATGGACCCGGGGTTCACCGAGAAAGACAATGCCAAAGGCCTTTGTGAAACAGGCCGTCGCCAGTCCGCCGATCAATCCCAATCCAGCGATCAGTGCCAGCAACGGCACCGCTGTTTCGCCGCCGGTGGAAATCCCGCCCTTGAGCGCGCCCAGAAATATCAAAAATTCGCTGACAAAACCGTTGAGCGGCGGCAATCCCGAAATGGCGGCGGCGCCGATCAAAAATGTTGCCGCCGTCCAGGGCATCGGCTTCAACAACCCGCCGAGATGGTCCATCTCCCGTGTGCCCGTGGCATGCGCCACCGCGCCCGCGCCAAGGAAAAGCAAACCCTTGAACAATGCGTGATTCAGGACATGCAACAACGCGCCGCCAAAACCCAGGGCCGCCAGCACTGGCAGGTTTAAATTCATTCCCAGCAGACCCACGCCCATCCCGAGAGTGATGATGCCTATGTTTTCGACGCTGTGATAAGCCAGCAACCGCTTGAGGTCGTGTTGGGCCAGCGCGAACAAGACGCCGAGCACCCCCGAAGACAAGCCGATGCCGATGAAACACCATCCCCACCACAGGGGCGGCGTTCCCAAAAATGTGAACGCGCGCAGCAACCCATAAATTCCGGTTTTGATCATCACGCCCGACATCAATGCCGAGACGTGGCTCGGCGCCGCGGGATGCGCTTCCGGCAGCCAGACATGAAACGGCATAAAACCCGCCTTGGTTCCGAATCCAACCGTCGCCAGCAGAAAGAGCGTCCCGGCCATTTGAGGGTTTTGAATTCCCCTGGCTGCCCAGACCGTGAAATCCATCGAGCCGGTTTCACGCGCCGTCAAGATGAAAAACACCAGCAAAAATCCGGTGCCGAGATGCGTCGCCACGAGGTAAATCCAACCGGCACTGCGCACCGACTCCCGCTCATGCTCGAAGGTAACCAGGAAAAAGGACGACACCGCCATCAATTCCCAGGCCGAGATGAACAGGACCGCGTTGCGCGCCAGCAACACCAGGATCATTCCCAAGACCAGCAGGTTGTAGAAGAACCAAACCGAGCCGAGGGCTCGCTGCTTCTCCTGTCCCCACAAATAACCGACGCCGTAAATTGCGCACAAAGCCGAAAGCAACAGTGTCGGCAACAGGAACCAGGCTGATAGGGGGTCCAATTCGATGAAAAATTCCCCGTAGGGCACCGGCCAGGGAAATCGAAACTGCAGTATCCCGCCGCCGGCGAGCACCTGAAACACAGGAACCGAGGCACACGCTGCCGCCAGGGCCACGGACACGGCAGTTGCGATGGAGATTTCCTTTCTCCACGAACGGCCGCCCAGCGAGGCCAGCACCGCGCTAATGAGAAGCGCGAGCATCGCTGATAGCAACCAAGTCACTTCGGCGTCTCCACTTTAGCAGCCGGCTTGCGGAGACCGTCGCTGATTTTTCTTGCGGCCGCGAGAATTTGATCGCGCCCGGCCTGATGGAGCACCAGTTTTTTAAACTCTGAATTTCGAAGGGAAAACGCCAGGCGCGAGAGCAGATGCAAGTGCGCCTTCACCGTGGGGCTGATCAGGGTGAACAGGGTATGGACCGGCTTGCCATCGAGCGCGCCGAAATCCACCGGTCTTTCGAGAAAACAAAGCGTCATCGTTGGCTGCGGCACATGCAGGACGATCGGATTGCGCACGTGCGGGATCGCAATGCCGTCGCCGACGGCGGTGGATTCGAGAGCTTCACGCGCCAACAGGACTTGCAGCAAAAATTCGCGGTCCACGGTGTCCGGGAGCCGGAGCATCTCCACGACGCAGCGGAGAACAGCCGGCTTGTTTGTGCCGCCAAGCCGGTAAAAAATGCCGCCGGCTTCAAGGACATCGGACAATTCCGGAAGTGGAGCGCCGCTCGTCTCCGGCTCCTCAAAAATGCGTGGGGATACATTGATGCGGTTGGCGGTGGACCATTCCATGAGTTCCGCCCGGTTGAAGCGATATTGTCCGTTAAGCCTGTAGCCAGGCAGTTTACGCTCATCAATCCAGCGATAAACCGTCTTCTCTGATATGTTCAGCAATCCCGCGACGTCTTTTACTGTCAATTGCATTGTGCTTGTTCCGTTTGGACCTGAAATAGGCCAGTATGGACAACTTTAGACATCATAAAACATCCGAGAAAATTGTCAATACCCCATAAAAATGGGTAGTGTCCTAATTTACCGGCGCTTCAATCGGTTTTTTCCCCACAACCCTCATCCGTCCTCCGGACACCTTCTCCCGCGGGAGCGCATTGGCGTCAAGTTAAGGATTTAGGCGCAGGCGGCGGGGTTTTTGGGGGTTGAGGCGGGAGAGGACGAGGGTGTTTTTGTCTTCGATTGACCATTGGAGTTGCTCGCCTTTTTGGATATTCAGAGCTTCT
>JASHVW010000270.1 GCA_030044395.1 Verrucomicrobiia bacterium | reverse complement strand
GTCTGCGCCACGCCTGCCGAGACAAAAGCGTCCCGCGCGGCGGTGGCGATTGCGCCGAAATTTCTCGTTCATATTTGCGCCGGCAACGTTCCGAATCCGGCGTTGATGAGCATGGTTTTCGGTTTGCTGTTGCGTTCGGCGCAATTTGTGAAATGCTCCGCGGGCGCCTCGCTGTTGTTGCGATTGTTTGCGCATTCGATTTACGACGCCGACCGCAAACTGGGCGCGTGCCTGGAAATCGCCGAATGGCGCGGCGGCAGTTTGGAACTGGAAAGCGCGCTCTTGGCCGCGGCTGATTGTGTGACCGCAACCGGAGGCGACGAAGCTCTGGACGATATCCGCAAACGCCTTCCCCTGAGGACACGTCTGGTCGCCCACGGCCATCGCGTGAGTTTTGGCTACATTGCGGCGGAGGTTTTATACGGCTCGCGCGCCAAAAGGATTGTCGCCGCGGCGGCGGATGACGTGGTTGCCTGGAACCAACTGGGTTGCCTTTCGCCCCACGTCATTTATGTCCAGCCTGGCGGCGAAATTTCCGCGGAACATTTTGCGCAATGGCTCGCCGACGAGTTTGAAAGACGCGAGGCGCTCGAGCCGCGCGGCGAAATCTCTGCGGATGAATCGGCGGTGATCGCGTCGCGCCGCGGCATTTACGAGGTGCGCGCGGCGCATTCTCCGGAGCACACGCGGCATTGGCGCAGCAGAAATTCCACGGCGTGGACCGTGGTGTTTGAAGCCGACCCTCGTTTTCAGCTTTCGTGCCTCAACCGCTTTATCTACGTCAAGCCGGTGGCCGATATTAAGTCTGCCTTGGAAGCCGCCGATGCGGTCCGCGGAAAAATTTCAACAGTGGGCCTCGCCGCGCCGGAGGAGAAGATTTCCGAATTGGCCTTGCTGCTGGCGCGTTGGGGCGCGACGCGAATTTGTCCCCTCGGGCAAATGCAAAGCCCGCCGCTGTCCTGGCGGCATGACGGAAGGCCGGCGCTGGGCGATTTAATTACCTGGACGGATTTAGAAATATGAACGTCGAATTGCGAAAAACCTTTCAATTTGAAGCGGCGCATCTCCTGCCGCTTTTGCCAAAAACGCACAAGTGCCGGCGCCTCCACGGCCATAGTTTTAAAGTCGAAATTGCCGTGGCGGGCGAGTGCGACAAAAGACTCGGCTGGCTGATGGATTACGCCGACATCTCCGCGGCATTCAATCCCGTTTGGAAACGATTGGATCATCATTACTTGAACGAAATCACCGGTCTGGAAAACCCGACGAGCGAAAACATCGCGGTTTGGATCTGGAAAAAGTTGAAACCGAAGTTGTCGTTGCTCACGGAAGTCGTTGTGGCGGAAACATGCACGGCCAGGGCGGTGTATCGGGGAAATGACTGATTGATTAATGACTGATTGATAACCGAAGCCCGGATGAGAAAAAGTTTTTGGTGTTCAGTCACTCATCATTTGGAACCCTTCGTGTCATTTTGGTTTGGCCATCGGACCTTCCCGCCCCTCACGGTTTCTTCTTCTTTTTTATCTTTTCATCCTGGAAAAAGATGGTGAAGAGCAGCCAGACGCCCCCCGCTGCCGCGCCGAGAAAACACAAAATTGCGAGGGCCAGGTAGCCAAATATCCGGAACCGGGTCTGCACCTGCATTAATAACGCCGCGCCCAGGATCAGCGACGCCAGGATGATTCCCGCGGTAATCCGGTTGGCAATTTTTTGGAATCCTTCCACGAGCATCTTCGTGTCCACCGGCTTCACTCTGATCTCCAATTCGGAATGGGTCAAAGCGTCCATTAGACGGTTGCATCGTCCAGGCAAACCGGCGATGAACTGTTTCATTTCAAGCAACGAACTGAAAATCATTCCGGGCGTCAGCGTTTTCTTTGCCCGGCGCGCCATCAGACCGGTCACGTTGCGGCGAATGGAGGCAAATGGGTCGAACGTCGGGTCGATGATTTTTCCGATTTCATCCAATTGCAGCAGGGTCTTCCCCAGCAGGGTCAATTCGCTTGGGACCCAAAGTCCGCTGTCAATGGCGGCCCGGCTGACTTTCATCAATGATTTCCCCGCATTCAAATTCTCCAGGCTCTGGTTTTGTTGCAGCGCCATGATTTGGGCGATGTGGCGGTGAAATTCGACCGATTTAAAATCCTCCGTGGCCTGGCTGATTTGGATGACGATGTCCGCCGCGGTTTCGCTGTATTCCTCCCCCACCGCAATAAACAATTTCAAAAGATTTTCCTGCAACGCCGGCGCTATGTGGCCGACCATCCCCAGCTCCAGCAAGGCAATCCGGTTGTCATCCGTCAAAAAAACGTTTCCAGGGTGCGGATCGGCGTGAAACATGCCGTCCACCATGATTTGCTTCAAATAGGCCTTGACTAACTCCTCCGCCAAAGGTTTTCCGTCCAAGTCCAATCGCGTCAGGGGCGAAAGCGCCGTGATTTTTCTCCCTTGAACATAATCCATTGTCAGCACGCTGCGCGTCGTCCAATCAGGCACCGGTTGCGGCACGCGAAGGTTTTCAAATTCCTTCAGGTTCTCTGCCAGCATCACCAGATTTTGCGCCTCCCGTTCGTAGTTGAGTTCCTGCTGGATGGTGACGCGAAACTCCTCGAGCGTGGTGACGAAACGGTAGCGCCGCCCAAATTCCGTGTGGGCATCGAGAAAATCGGCAATTTGAGCGAGCGCTTCAAAGTCCGTGGCGATCTGCTTGCGGATATCGGGACGCTGGATCTTGACGATGACTTGCCGGTCGTCGCGCAAGGCGGCGACATGGACTTGTCCCAAGGATGCGGCCGCAATGGGCTTGGGGTTAAAATCCGAAAACGCCTTGAAAATCCGCACCCCAAGTTCCGACAGGACAATTTGTTCCGCTTCCTCATCCGCCCAAAAATCGTCGGCGAATCGAAAGCGGGGAAACACAGAAAGTCAATCGAACCGTCCATTCCGACGAGCGCCGTCGTCGTTAAATCGCCAATCACGCCGTAATTTTCAATCGGCTGATAATTCATTCTGCCAAAGTTACATGGGAAAATACTATTCGCAAATGCGTTCGGACTTAATCAGTCAGAATTATTTTAAGAATAAGGGTTGACGTGCGGAAAGAACGGGACGACAAGTAGGTATGAGCTTGTGGCAGAGAAAACGTTCATGGGTGGACGTCGCGATGTTCGAACTTGTGAATGACGGCAAAACGCTCGAAGCCTTTCTGAAGGAGAGACGATTCGAAGCGCGCACTTATGACGACAAGCTGCTGAGGTACTTTCTCTTTCTGCGCCCGCCTCGCGTTACCTACCGCGTGCAAATCCGCGAAAGTGAATTCAAAATCGTCAATAACATCCTTGAAAAGGAGCCGCCGGAGATCTTGGAGGAAGCGCTTCATTGTCCTTCCTGCGGTTCGCTGCGAATCAATTATCCGCAAATGACGCGGAAATTCTTCATGCCGACGGTCTTGCTGCACCTCGGAATCATTTTTCGAATCATTGATCACGAGGCCTTCTGCAATCATTGCCATTGTATTTGGAACCTGCCGAAAGACGGCGTGCCGGTCATACCGAAGACCCGCCCCGCCAAAACGTTCTTTCCGCTTTGAGGGGACAAATTTATCGACCCAATCGCGCCGCCAATTCCTCGCCTAACGCCGCCGCTTCGGCCAGGGGCCGTTTTGCTTCGCTGCGTTTCACCGTCGTATCACGAAAGGAAATCGCCCGCATGAAAATCCTTTCTCCGCTGACTTCCGCGTAAGCTCCCACCGGACTCTGGCAGCCGCCGCCCATCGCCCGCAAAAAGGCGCGTTCGGCAGCCACGCATTGAAACGTATTGAAATGGTTCAGCCGTTCGCAAATCCCGGCGATGCGCTCGTCGTGCGCGCGAATCTCCACGCCAATCGCGCCTTGGCCGACACACGGCAGCATCGTCTCCAAATCCAACACCGACGCCAGCAGACCTTCCGGCACCGCGTCGCCGGAAAGTCTCCCATCGGACAGAATTTTAAAATTCAACCGCGTCATGCCGGCAAGCGCCAGGACGGTTCCGTCCCATTCCCCCTGCTCGGAGATTTTTCGCAGCCGCGTGGGAACATTTCCCCGAATTTCAACGATTTTTAAATCGGGCCGCGCCGCAAGCAATTGCACTTTGCGGCGCACGGCGCTGGTGGCAAGCGTCGCCCCTTCCGGAAATTCCTTGAGCGTCAACTTGGGCCCAAACCCGCGCAAATGATCCTGGCCCGGAGACCATTCCTTTGCGTTTCGAGTTTCCCGTTTTGAGCTTTCGAGAAAGTGAGCGTTGCGATAGATCAAGACATCGCGCACGTCGGCGCGTTTGGGCGTGGCGGCGAGCGCAAGGCCGGCCGGGATTTCCGTGGGCAAATCTTTCAGGCTGTGAACGGCCAGGTCGGCCTTGTTTTTCAGGAGCGCCACTTCCAGTTCTTTTGTGAACAGGCCTTTGGGCAGGCCGCCTTCTGCGAGCGACGACTTCTGCATTTTGTCGCCGGTGGTTTTAATAATTTTCAGTTCAAACCGCAGGCGAGGAAAGGCGGCCCGGCATTCTCCGACGATATAATTTGCCTGGGCGAGCGCCAGGGCGCTGCCGCGCGTGGCGATGACGATGGGTTGTTCAGCAGCCATTTTGAACACAGATGAAACGATTTTAAAGCTGGCGGCAACATCCAAATTTCGGAATGCGCATGCATCCGGCCCTCCCGCATGATACGAATTTCATTGAACATTCGCCTGCTCCGTGGAACATTATTGCCAATGGACGGCCCATTGGCGCTGCGATAAGGTTCGCATTAAAATACGTTAATTTTTAAAACGGCGCCGGAGCTGTCCGGTCAAAAGTCCGGTGTCATGTTCGAAAATTTAGGCTATCTGGAGACACTCTATTCACGCTTCCAAAGCGACCCGCAATCGGTCGCTTCGGAATGGCGCGATTATTTCGCCGGGGACAAATTTGCAAACGGCCAAGGACTTGGCCAGGGGAACGGCGAAGTCGCGACCCAAACTCCGCTGGTTCTCGCGGGACGCGCCGCCCGTAACTCCAATCTCGACCAGAAGCTCCACCAATTGATCCGTAATTACCGCGTGCGCGGTCATCGAATTGCGGCGATCGACCCCTTGGGCGCGCCGAGGCCGGTCCCGCCCGAGTTGAAGCTCGAATATTATAATTTTTCGGAAAACGAATTGGATCGGTTGGTGCAGGTGCCCACCTTGCATTTCGACGCGCCGCTGACGATCCACGAGATTTACGAACGCCTGCGAAAAACTTATTGTGGATCCATCGGCGCCCAGTTCATGCACATTGACGACACGGTGACGCGACAGTGGCTTCAGCGCCAGATGGAGAGCACGGAAAACCATCTCCAACTGACACGCAAGGAACAGGTGCGCATCTTTACCCGGCTCACCGACGCGGTGGTTTTTGAAGAATTCCTTCAGAAAAAATTTCTCGGGGCGAAAACCTTTTCGCTCGAAGGCTGTGAGACCCTCGTCCCGCTGCTGGACCTGGCGATAGAAAAGGCCGGCAGCCAGGGCATCCGCGACATTGTCCTAGGCATGGCGCATCGCGGACGCCTGAATGTGCTGGCGAATATCGCCGGTAAAAATCCGTGCGAAATTTTTCGGGAATTCGCGGACGCGGACGCGGAAACGTGGCAGGGGCGGGGGGATGTGAAATATCATCAAGGCCACAGCGGCCAGTGGCTTACGGCCGAGGGGCAACAAATCCATCTCTCGCTCTGTTTTAATCCGAGCCACCTGGAATTTATCAACCCGGTCGCTTTGGGACGGACCCGCGCGCGACAGGACCGCTTTGGCGACCGCGAACGGAAACAGGTCTTGAGCCTGCTGATTCACGGAGACGCCTCGTTTGCCGGCGAAGGCATCGTGCAGGAATCGCTCAATTTGAGCCGGCTGGCTGGTTATTCGGTGGGTGGAACCTTGCACGTGGTCATCAACAACCAGATCGGCTTTACCACCCTCCCGCAGGAATATCGCTCATCGGTCTATTCCACCAGCGTGGCGCGAATGTTGCGCGCGCCGATTTTTCACGTCAACGGCGAGGACCCCGAGGCTGTCGCGCAAGTCGTCCGGCTGTCGCTCGATTTTCAACGCGAATTTCGCAACGACGTCTTTATTGACATGTACGGCTACCGCCGCCGCGGCCACAATGAAACCGATGAACCCTCCTTCACGCAGCCGGTCTTGTACCGGCAAATCGAGAAGCGCAAGAGCGTCCACGAACATTACCGCGACCATTTGCTCAAACTCAACGGCATCACGGCCGATGAAGCCGGCCAGATTTCGCACAAACGGCACGATAAACTCGAGAAATTACTCGAGGTGGCGCGGAAGGGAAAATGCGAGGTCGCTCCCAAAAAATGCGGCGTCTGGCAGGGGTATACCGGCGGACCGGAACCGCGGCCCGAGGTCGGGACGGCGCTGGCGCCTAAAAAAATTTCCGAACTGCTGCAAAAATTGGCGGAGACACCCGGGGATTTTCATTTGCATGCCAAGTTGCAGAAGAATATGCAATTGCGCCGGGAGATGGCCGATGGAAAACAGCCGCTGGATTGGGCCGCGGCGGAATTACTGGCGCTTGGCTCGCTGGCCGCAGAAGGCTGCCGTATCCGTCTGGCTGGCGAAGATTCCGCCCGTGGCACCTTCAGTCATCGCCACGCCGTGTTTTACGATTACCAGACGGGCATCCCGTTCTGTCCATTGCAGCATTTGTCGCCGCAGCAAGCGCCGGTGGAAATCATCAATAGCCCCCTGTGCGAGGCTGGGGCGCTGGGCTTTGAATACGGTTACAGCTTGGACTGTCCCGACGGCTTGATTCTCTGGGAGGCACAGTTCGGCGATTTCGTCAACGTTGCCCAGGTAATTTTGGACCAGTTTATTTGCAGCGCGGAA
This sequence comes from Verrucomicrobiia bacterium, assembly GCA_030044395.1. Lineage (GTDB taxonomy): Bacteria > Verrucomicrobiota > Verrucomicrobiia > Limisphaerales > UBA11358 > UBA11358. The sequence goes on along the minus strand of JASHVW010000270.1, from coordinate 17,754 downwards.
GATAAATGGAACCGTTTGTCTGGACTCGTTTTGTTATTGCCGCACGGATTTGAGGGCATGGGGCCGGAGCATTCCAGCGCCCGCCTGGAACGTTTCCTCGAACTGGCTGCCGATGATAACATCCAGGTCGCCCAGCCGACCACGCCCGCGCAATTTTTCCACCTGCTGCGGCGGCAGGTGCTCCGCAAATGGCGCAAGCCCCTCGTGGTGCTCACACCCAAAAGCTTGTTGCGCCATCCCAAAGTCATCTCGCCGTCCGAACAGTTTTCGACCGGCTGTTTTCAGCGCCTTTTGCCTGATTCGATGCCGCCGAAAAATGTGAAGCGCGTGTTGCTTTGCAGCGGAAAAATCTATTACGAACTGCTCGCCTATCGCGACGAAAAAAAACGCGACGACGTGGCGATCATCCGGCTGGAGCAGTTGTATCCGCTGCGCGACGAGCTTTTGGAGAGCACCCTGGAGCCGTTTGCGGAGAAATCCCCCGTCTTGTGGGTGCAGGAAGAGCCGCAGAACATGGGTGCCTGGAGATTCCTGCATGAAAAATTCGGCAAGCATCTCTTCGCCCGCTGGCCCTTCGCCGTCGTCGCCCGTCCCGAGTCCGCCAGTCCCGCCACCGGTTCCTCCGGCGCTCATAAATTGGAGCAGCAGCGCCTGATTCGCCGGGCCTTTGGTGACAGCGAAAACCCGCCCGGTCCGGAAAGGAAACAGACCGCCCCGGCATCCAAATCCCGAGAGGCTTGAAGATATGAGAACCTTTTTCACCGCATTGATCCTCGGAATTATTTTAGGAGCCTTTGGCTTTTGGTACCTTCAAAAGAAGGCTGGGGAACATCCGGCGGCCGAGGAACGGTATCAACAAGCCGCCGCGGAAGCCGGCAGCAATGCCGCCGCCGCTGCCAAAAGTGCTTCCGATGCACTGAGGGCAAAATTGGATACTCTCGATTTGCATGCGGACGAAATCCGCGGCGAAATGCAGCGCACCGGCGAGATTGTCCGCCGTAAGGCCCACGACATCGGCGCCCAGGCGGTCACGGCTGCGTCCGACGCGCGGGCCGTCGCCGAAATCAAGGGAAAGTTTGCCATGGACCCCTCTCTGTCCGTCTGGAAGATTTCCGTTTCGTGCCATCAGGGCCATATCACACTTTCCGGCACGGTTTCGTCGCCGGATGACGTCGGCAAGGCCGTCGCCCTGGCGCTCGACGCTGACGGAGTTCGCGACGTGACTTCCACGATCCAGGTAAAACCAAATACATAATTATATAAATCTCATGGCTGTTGATTTGATAATTCCCAGTGTCGGCGAGTCCATCACTGAAGTCCAAATCGCCGAATGGTTGAAAGAAGAGGGTGACGAAGTCAAAAGGGACGAAAACGTCGCTGTGCTTGACTCGGAAAAAACCACCTTGGAATTGCCGTCCCCGGAAAACGGACGGTTGAAAATCCTTCGTCGGGCCGGAGAAACCGTGCCCGTCGGCGAAATCGTCGGACGAATCGAAGCGGATGGAGAGGCGGCCAAGGCAGAGGCCCGGAAGGCGGAAAAGACGCCGCTGCCAAAGGCAACGCAACAGCCGGCTTCCGATTTAGGAACGGCAAAGCGGCCGGAGAAGGTCGCTCCAAAAGACGAAAAGAGGAAGGATCCCGCAGCCGTCGAAGCTGAAAAAGATCTTGAATCCAGGCGCGCGCCCGCGGAAACACCGGTGGCGCGCGAGATAGAAGCAAAGAAATCCGCGCCACTCAGAGGGGTGGGTGCCCCTTCTCCCGTTCCTGCTGACAATCCCAAGTTAACTCCTGCATCCGGCGGTGAAAAGATTGTTCCCATGACCATGTTGCGCAGGACGGCGGCGAAACGCCTCGTCGAGGCCGAACACCAAATGGCCATGCTCACGACTTTCAATGAAGCCGATATGAGCGCAGTGCAGCATTTGCGAAAGGAAGTGCAGGAGAAATTCGAGAAACGTTACGAGGTCAAACTGGGCTTCATGTCCTTTTTCGTCAAAGCCGTGGCCGGCGCCCTCAAAGAGTTTTCCCAGATCAACGCTGAAATCCGGGGATATGACATCGTTTACCACGACCGGTATGACATCGGGGTGGCGATTGCCGCCGACCGCGGCTTGGTCGTGCCCGTCCTGCGCAACGCCGACAAAATGAATTTTGCCGAAGTGGAGAGAAACATCGCCGATTTCGCCAAACGCGCCCGTGATGGTAAATTAAAGCCGCAGGAACTTGAAGGCGGCACCTTCACCATCACCAACGGAGGCGTCTTCGGTTCCCTGCTTTCGACCCCCATCATCAATCCGCCCCAGACGGGAATCCTGGGGATGCATTCAATCCAGGAGCGCCCGGTCGCCGTGAACGGCCAGGTCCTGATTCGCCCGATGATGTATATCGCCCTGACGTACGACCACCGATTGGTGGATGGACGCGAGGCGGTCCTTTTTTTGCGCCGGGTCAAGGAGGCAGTGGAATCGCCGGCGCGAATTCTGATGGAAATTTAGGCCTGTTTCCTTCCCTATAATTCCGTGGCACGGGGCATGATAAAAATGCTCCAAAATGGGACACTCGCTGAATTTCTTTGGCAAACCGCAATCTATTTGCCTTTCACCGCCGAAATCATTCGCAAATTGCATGGCAAATGCTGGCTTTTTTACACGATGCAAACTAATTGCCGCGCGCCACACTCGATTCGATATGGCACGGGTCTGGCTCTAAGCCCGCAAAATGTTTAAAATGATGAGCGCAAAACGACGATTTACTATCGCTTTTGGCGCCATTGTTTTGACGGTCCTCACGGCATCGGCGCAGGATTATAATAATAACCCTCCTCCCAGCAATCCACCGGCGTATCCGCCGGAAAACCCGCCGCCTTATCAGCCGCCTGTGCATCAACAACTTTTCCAGGTGAATGAACTGATGCTGGATTTGTTCGGCACCGCGTCAGTCAACGAGCAGATCTTTGAGAACTTTTCCGGCCAGCGCGTTACTCGCAATGGCCGGCTCGGCGCCGGTGCCGGCTTGACCTATTTTATGACGCGCAACGTCGGCATCGGCGGCGACCTTTATACGGAAAATACCCAGCACAGCTTTATTAATAACGCGTCCGGGAATCTCTATTTGCGGTTGCCTTTCGATGGCGTCCATCTGGCCCCCTACATTTTTGGCGGCGGCGGTTACCAATGGGACCCCGGTGAAACTTCCTTTGGACAGTTCGGCGCCGGCCTGGACATTCGTCTCACTCATCATTGGGGGCTTCTCGTGGATGCCCGCTATGTCATGCCCTCGCGCCATGAAAATAATTTTGGGGTCGGGCGCGCCGGCATCCGGTTGGTCTTTTGATTATGATCCGGAAATTTTCCCAGGAAAAGATTTGCCGGTCCTTCCGTAAAGTCCTTCCAGCCTCGGGGACGCAACACCACCTGGTTACAGTTGAACCGCAAGAAGCGACCGAACGCAACTAACGCGCCGCTCTCCTGCAAATGCCATTGATTCCATGCCGCGGGCAAGGGTAAAGGGACGACATTGGTCAGCCAGGGTGACGCGCCACAGTGACGCGATGGACCTCGAGAAAAATATATTCAAATCCCATAATCCCCGGCGCATCGCCGCTTCGGTAAAACATTCCGCCGAAACCAGCCACCGCCGCAAAGGCACGCCCTTTCAATTGGCAATGTCCATGCTGAATTTCTACACGAATCGCGCGGGAAAAAATTTTTCCGCCGGACAAAAATCCATCCTGTCGCACACCAAGATCGAATTGCGAAGGGAATTTGGACGAATTTGAGCCTGCCTCTTGACGACAAACCTCTTCCGGCAACCACGATGATGCTCGTGGCGGAGGCCTCCGGATTGGATACCGCGCCTATGGAGGGCTTTGACTCCGGGGCCGTCCAAAGGGAATTAAATCTCCCGCCGGAATCGCAAGTGGTCGCGCTTTTGGCCATCGGTTATGCCCGCGAACCGGACAAAGCCTACGGCGGGCGCATTTCGCTCCCGCGCTTTCCTTTCGGAAAAACACGGAAATCCATGGCGCTCCCCGGGCTGATTCCAACAGGGGGACTCGCTCTCTCGCCGCTTCAAAAAGTGTGAACATTTTTCCCGCGACAATGTCTTTTAATTGTCGTAAAAAAATTCTATTATTTGGAGCAAGTTGCGCTTGAAAAACTACCGGTTGTCAACGATATCCGCCGTTTTTTTATGTTTGGCGATGATGGTTTTGGTTGCGCGCGCGGCCAGTTTTACCGCGTCGCTCGACCGCGACTCTATTTCCTTGGGCGAAACGGCGACGTTGTCGCTGTCTTTTGAAGGGGCGCAACCCAAAAATGTGCCCACGCCGGGTGTTCCCGGCCTGCAAATCGCCAATTCGGGGACCTCCCAGAACGTTAGTTTTATCAACGGCGCCATGAGTTCCACGGTCACCGTAACTTATTCGGTGACACCGGAGCGGACGGGAAAGTTTGTCATTCCAGCGATGACTGCCGACGTCAACGGCCAGCGAATCACCAGCCAGCCAATTGAATTGACCGTGCTCCAGGCGCACGCTCCGCCCGCCGCCGCACTCAATTCCGGCAGCGAAATCGCTTTTATGAAACTCATTTTGCCGCGGCGAAAAGTCTATTCCGGCGAGACGCTTGCGGCCGAGTTGCAAATCTTCCTCCGGGATGACGTGCAGAACTTTGGCAACTTCCAAATGAATTCAACGCCTGCGGACGGTTTTGTCATCGGTAAAAGCGCGGAAGGCGCGCGGTTCCGTACGCAGCTCGGCAGCCGCGTTTATACCGTGATTCCGCTCTCCCTTGCTCTCACCGTCACCCGCGCGGGGGATTTGAGTCTGGGGCCATTCACGGCCGACATCGTTGTGGTTTTACCGTCTCAAAATCAAGGCGGCGATCCGTTCTTTGCCCAATTCTTCAATCAGGGGGAACAGAAACAGTTGACTCTGGCCACCGAACAAGTATCCACCCATTCGCTGCCGTTGCCGGACCAAAATGTGCCGGCGAATTTCAATGGCGCGATCGGCGATTTCACCATGACCGTGACGGCCGGCCCCACGGACGTGACGGTCGGCGACCCCGTCACCGTGCATGTGCAAATCGCCGGGCGCGGTTCGCTGGATTCCATCAAGCTGCCGGACCAGTCCGGTTGGAACAATTTCAAAATAATTCCGCCCACGTCGAAATCCGACCTGTCCGATGCGTTGGGACTGGAAGGGACAAAGACATTCGATGAAATCGTGATGCCTGAAAGCGCGAGCATTCATGCGCTGCCGGCATTTTCTTTTTCGTTTTTCAATCCCGACGACGGCCGATATCACACCCTCACACAGCCGTCTGAACAATTGACAGTCCATGCGGGGGGGACCGCGCCGATGCCCACGATGATTGCGGCCGCCAAAAATTCTGCACCGGAAAACCAGACGCCCCAGGACATTTTGCCAATCAAGGAAAACCTGGGGACCCTGGCGCAAATCTCGTCGCCGTTCGTCGCCAGGCCCGTCTTCCTCGCCGTTCAGACGGCGCCGGTTCTGGCTTTTCTGGCCGCGCTGGTTTGGCGCAAACGCACGGACAGCGTCGCAAACAACCCCCGTTTGCGCCGGCGGCGCGCGGTGGCGCATCTCGTCCAGATCGGAATTGGCGATTTGAGAACTTTTGCCGCGGAAAATAATTCGGAACTGTTCTTTACCACCCTGTTTCGTCTCTTGCAGGAACAATTGGGCGAACGGCTGGATTGTCCCGCGAGTTCCATCACCGAAGCGGCGACGGAGGACTTGGCCGCTCGTGGCGCCCCGGAAAGCCTGCTCAATGATTTGCGTGAACTGTTTCAACTGTGCAATCAGGCGCGTTACGCGCCGGTGCGCGACCCCGCGGAACTGAACTCGGCCGCCGCGAAATTTGAAAAACTCATCGCCGAATTGCAGGCTTTGAAAATATGAAGAGCTTCCTTTCCCTCTTGTTCGCTTTCCTTTGCGCTGGAAAAATTCTGGCGGCCGATTTCGCATCCAATTTTTCGGCGGCGAACGAACTCTACGCCAAGGGCGATTTTGCTGCTGCCGCCGCCGGTTACGACAAAATCCTCCAGTCCGGCAGGGTATCGCCGGCGCTTTTGTTTAATTACGGCAATGCGGAGTTCAAATCGGGAAATTTGGGCAAAGCCATCGCCGCCTTCAGGCAGGCGGAACTGCTGGCACCGCGCGATTCGGAGATCCGCGCCAATCTCGGCTTTGTCCGCAACCAGGTCCAGGGGCCGCTGCTCCAGGAAAGCCGTTGGCGCGCTGCTCTCGGCCAATTGACGCTCAACCAATGGACCTTCCTCGCGGCCATCGCGCTCTGGCTGACCTTTCTTTCCCTCGCCGCGGCGCAATTCCGTCCGGCGCTCGCCCCGAAGCTTCGGAGCGCAACCGTCTTTCTGGCCGTCCTCGCGATTTTATTCGGCGCGGCAACCGGTTTCCAGGCCGTCGGACATTTTTCACAGCAAACCGCGGTAGTTATTTCAGACAATGCGACCGCGCGCAGCGGTCCCTTTGATGACGCGCAAAATGTCTTCGCCGTTCATGACGGCGCCGAGCTTCCGGTTTTGGACCAATACGGCGTCTGGGTCCAGGTCGCGGACGGCCCGGGCCGTACCGGTTGGTTGTCCATCAGGCAGGTGGAACTTCTATCGGGCGCGTAGGTAAAATTGTTGAACGCGGTCAATACTTAGTTGTCGGAAAACACAATGAATACAGGCATTTCTGCAATCAATGAAGCGGTTAAGGAAGCGGGCGCTTTTACTCATCCGCTTTTCAATGAACTCGGCAAGGTCATTGTCGGACAAAATTATCTCACCGAGCGGCTCGTCATCGGCCTGCTCGCCAACGGGCATGTCCTCCTTGAAGGCGTCCCCGGTTTGGCCAAGACCCTCGCCGTAAAATCGCTCGCCAACACCATGCGCGTCAAATTCTCGCGCTTGCAATTCACGCCGGACATGCTGCCCGCCGACGTCATCGGTACGCAGATTTACAATCCTCAATCGGGCGGCTTCACCACCCGCAAGGGGCCGGTCTTCGCCAATCTCATTCTCGCGGACGAAATCAATCGCGCGCCCGCCAAGGTGCAAAGCGCCTTGCTCGAAGCCATGCAGGAACGCCAGGTGACCATCGGCGAGCAAACGTTCAAACTGGACGAGCCGTTTCTGGTGCTGGCCACGCAAAATCCCATCGAGCAGGAGGGCACCTATCCCCTGCCTGAGGCGCAGGTGGACCGCTTCATGTTAAAATTGAAAATCGGTTATCCCAATCGAGCCGAGGAACGGCAGATTCTCGAGGTCATGGCCAAAACCTCCGGCACACCCGTCGCCGGCGCCGTCGTGGACCCCAGGGACATTCTCAAAGCCCGCGACGTCATCAATGATATTTACGTGGATGACAAGGTGAAGGATTACATCGTGGACCTGGTCTGCGCCACGCGCGACCCGGACCAATACAAAATCGCGGTAAAGGACTTCATCCAGCTCGGCGCCTCGCCGCGCGCGACCATTTCATTGACGCTGGCGGCCAAAGCCTACGCCTTTCTCAAAGGCCGCGGTTACGTGACGCCGCAGGACGTCAAGAGCATCGGCATGGATGTGCTGCGCCATCGCGTGGCCATCACCTACGAGGCCGAGGCCGAGGAGAAAACCAGCGAAACCGTCATCCAGAAAATCTTTGATGAACTTCCCGTGCCGTGATGAGCGAAAAGTCAAGAATGCGGACGAAGGAATGGAATCGGATCGTGACCGAAACGTTCGTGGGCGCGTTACTTCAGCCGGCGGCGCCGTCCCGCTGGATCCTGCCCCCCGTGGAAAACCAAAACAACGCCGACGAAATCATTCTTCATTTAAATGATTCCACGCGAAATTCTTAAAAAAATCCGGCAGATCGAGATTCGCACCAACCGTATCGTGACCGAAACTCTCGCGGGCGCCTATCATTCGGTCTTCAAAGGGCAGGGGATGAACTTCGATGAGGTGCGCGAATACCAGCCCGGCGACGACGTGCGCTCCATTGATTGGAATGTCACCGCGCGGATGAATCATCCGTTCATCAAAAAATTCATCGAGGAACGCGAACTGACACTCATGCTGGTGGTGGACGTGAGCGGGTCCGGTCTCTTCGGTTCGCGCGCCCAATCCAAACGCGAACTCGCGGCGGAAATTGCCTCCGTCCTCGCCTTCTCCGCCATCCGCAACAATGACAAAGTCGGTGTGATTCTCTTCACTGACGAGGTGGAAAAATTCATTCCGCCGCGCAAAGGCCGCAGCCACGTCCTGCGCGTCATTCGCGAAGTGTTATACTTTGAACCCAGACGGCGCGGCACCGATTTGAACAAGGCCCTCGAATTTCTGATGCGGGTCCAGCCGCACAAGGCCGTCACCGTCGTCGTGTCGGATTTTCTCACCCTCGAAGGCAGCGGCGCTTTGCCCAGGGAAACCCAAACCATGCTGCGCCAGACCAATCGCAAGCACGACGTCGTGGCGGTGCAAATCACCGACCGTTATGAATTGGAATTGCCCGCGCTTGGCCGCCTGACATTGGAAGATGCCGAGACCGGTGAGGTCCTGGAGGTCAATACTGGGCGGGCAAGCAGTCGGGACGCTTTTGCGTTGCGCCAGGAACGGCAGCTCGGCGATCTCGCCCGCCAATTCCGTTCCTCAGGCATAGATTCGATTCAGCTTCGCACCGACGAGGCTTATAGCGCGGCGTTGGGAAGATTCTTCGAAACCCGCGAGAAACGGAGGATGCGAGGATGACCAGCCAATCATCCTTGCCGGCTGTCAGCGACATCCGCGACATCAAGCCGCCGTTGCAAATCGCCAACGCTTGGGGCTTGGTTTGGTGGACGCTCGCGGCGGTGGCGGCGCTGATCATCTTGCGCTTCCTCTGGCTGTATTGGCAAAAACGGCGGTCCCAAATTTTAGCCGAGCCACCCGTCCCTGCCCATGTCCGCGCGAAACAGGCGTTGGCTCAGGCGTTGGAAATCATCGGCCAGCCCAAACCCTTTTGCATCCTTGTTTCCGATACCGTCCGCTTTTATCTCGAAGAAAGCTTTGACTTTCGCGCGCCGGAGCGGACGACGGAGGAATTTTTGCGCGAACTCAGCGCCACCGATTTGCTGTCGCCGGAACAAAAAGAAAGCCTCGGTAATTTTTTGGAAAGCTGCGACCTGGTGAAATTCGCCAAATATGAGCCGGGCGAAAACGAATTGGTCGGGTTGCATGCCTCCGCCGTGAGACTCGTCGAGGAAACCGAGCCAAAGGAAATTCCTGACACTCAAACGGCCCCGACCGAACTCGCAGCAACGTGAATTATTTAAATCGCAAATGGTTGAATCACAAGTCAATTTGAAAATCGCCAATCGCCAATCATAAATCGTAAATCATAAATCGCCCGTGGCCTTCAATCATCCATATTTTCTGTTTCTGCTGTTGCTCCTCCCGGTGCTCGCCTGGTTGAAAGGCCGTCGCGCCGCGCAACCGGCGTTTTTGTATTCGTCGCTCAAATTGGTGGAAGGCTTGACATCCGTCCGGCGCTCGCGGGCGGGCGGATTTCTCGCGGCCTTGCGCTGGCTCGCGTTGGCCCTTCTCATCGTCGCCCTCGCTCAACCCCGCCTCTCCAAAAGCACGATGGAGGTCAAGGCCAGCGGAATTGATATCGTGTGCGCCCTCGATTTGTCCGGAAGCATGTACACCGAGGATTACAACATCAACGGCCAGGGCATCAGCCGGTTCCACATCGCGCAGGCCGTGCTGAGAAAGTTCATCGAAGGACGTCCGGACGACCGCATTGGCCTCGTGGTTTTTGCCGCGCGCGCATTTATCGCCGCCCCCTTGACCCTGGACCACGATTTCCTCCTCGCGAACCTCGACCGGCTCGAAATCGGTACCATAAATTCGGACGCCACCGCCATCGGCGACGGCATTGTAACCGCGCTGAACCGGCTGCGAAATTTGAAGGCGAAAAGTAAAATCATTGTGCTGATGACCGACGGCGGGAATAATTCGGGCAACATTGATCCAATGACGGCGGCGGAGGCGGCAAAGGCGCTGGGCGTCAAGGTTTATACCGTTGGTTTGGGCAACGCGGAACTCGTCCGGGAAATGGGCTTGCCGCCTGGCTATTTGCCCGACACCGACACGCTGCAAAAGATTTCTGACATGACCGGCGGAAAATTTTATCGCGCCAACAACGCGGAAGAACTCACCGCCATTTACAAGGACATTGACAAACTGGAAAAGACCCAGGCCGTAATCAACAAATACACTCAGTACAGGCAATTATTCGCGTGGTTTATTTCCGGCGGGCTGGCGCTGCTAATGGTCGAAGCGGCGCTTGGGCAAACACTCCTGAGAAGGCTTCCATGACTTTCGAACGCCCCCATCTTCTCTGGCTATTGCTGGTCGTTCCCCCGGCCTTGCTCGCCCTTTTTTGGTGGGGAGCACGGAAGAAACAGCAATTGCTCACGCAGTTCATCCAGACGCGTTTGCTCCCGGCGCTCACCGTCGGCATTTCCCTGAGACGGCGAAAAATCCGCATGGCGCTGTTTATCTTTGGGGTTGCCCTGTTGATTGTCGCGCTCGCCGGGCCGCAACACGGCTACGATTTACAGGAAGTCCAGCAACGCGGCCTAGATATTGTGGTCGTGATCGATACGTCGAAGTCCATGTTGACCAGGGACATCGCGCCGGACCGGCTGGAACGCGCCAAACTCGCCGCGCTCGAATTATTGCAGGACGCCAGCTCCGATCGCCTGGGCTTGGTGGCGTTTGCCGGCGAAGGATTTCTCGAGTGTCCTTTGACGGTGGATGACACCGCGTTTCAACAGAGCGTGGAGGCCCTCGACGTAAATTCGATTCCCGAAGGCGGCACGGCCATCGCCGCCGCGATTCAAACCGCGGAAGGCGCCTTCAAGGAAAATGACGCTCACAAGGTCATTGTGCTGCTCACCGACGGCGAAGATAACGTCAATGAAGCCGCCGCGCTGGCTGCGTCGCAAAACGCGGCTAAGGACGGCGTGAAAATATTCACGGTCGGAATCGGGACACCCGAGGGCGGCTTGATTCAGATTACCGACGCGAATGGCAACACCGATTACGTGCGGGACCAGAATGGAGACGTGGTGAAATCGCATTTGAACGAGACGCTCCTGCGGCAAATCGCCGGCGCGACGGGCGCCTTTTATCTGCCGTTGCGCGCGGATACGATGGACGTGCTGTACGACCGCGGCCTGGCGCCATTGCCGAAATCGGAAGGGCCCGGGAAGTTGATCCGGCAATATCACGAGCAGTACTATTGGCCGTGTGCGGCGGCAATATTATTACTGCTGGTGGAAATGCTCCTGCGGGAACGAAAAAAAGATACCACCGCCCGGAATTCTCAAAGCCCGAAGTCCGAAGCTGCGGCGCCTGCGGCGGCGGCGCTCATCGGATTGTTGTTGCTCCCCATGGGGTCCAACGCGTCCCCGGCGTCGGCCTTGCGCGAATATCAATCCGGCAATTTCACTAATGCGCTGGCGCAGTATTCGCAATTGGCACAGACGCGGACGAACGATTTGCGGCTTGTCTTCAACGCGGGCGACGCGGCGTATCGCGCGACAAATTACGACATGGCGCAGAACCTGTTCTCCCAAGCCGCCCTTTCGCCGGACTTGCGGTTGCAGCAACAAGCGTATTACAACCTCGGTAACACTCAGTTTCGACTGGCGGAAGATTCCAAGGACCTGGATGCATTGCAGGCGGGATTGGAAACGGCGGAGAAAAGCTACACGCGAGCCACGGATTTGAACACCAACGACGTCGACGCTGCGTATAATCTGGCGTTCACCAGGAATGTGATTGAGCAGATCAAGGAATTCAGGGCCATGCTGCTGCGGGCGAAGCGGGATGCGGATACGGCAGTGCGGCAGGCGGAGTTTCACAAAGCGCTGGAAATCATGTTGCCGCTGCAAAAGACGATTGCGGCAAAACAGTTCCAGGATTTCACCAAAAAATTGCAGAATATAGATGAAATTGCGACACCCCATCAGTCATAACCTGCCCGGACCACGGCTTTGTCAGCCGCGACAGCGCTATTTACGGCGCCTCGTCAGCCTAAGTTTGCTGATGTTTGGCTCGTTGGCCGCCAGCGCCCAGACTGCTGATGATTATTTCGACGGCGGCGCGCAATTATATATTTCCAACAACATTCCCGCTGCGTTGGCTAAAACCGAGAACGGCCTGAAACTGTATCCCAACAGCGTCAAGCTGAAGAAGCTGGAGGAATTGTTGAAGCAACAGCAACAATCTCAAAACCAACAAAACCAGCAGAACCAGCAGCAGAATCAACAGAATCAACAGAACCAGCAAAACCAGTCGCAACAGCAACAGCAGCAGCAGCAACAGGCACAAAACCAAAATTCGTCCCAGTCCCAAAGCCAACGGCAACAGAACCAACAGCAGCAGAGCCAGCAGCAACAAGCTCGGCAACAGAGCCAGGCGAACCAGAATCAGCAACAAAATGCACGGCAGGCACAGGCGCAGCAAAATGCCGGGCAGGAAACGAACGAACAGGCGAATGCGATGACACCAGAGGACGCCAAACGGTTGCTGGACTCTCAACAGGGCGACGAGCAACTGCTGCAACTGACGCCGAAGGGCAATCCACCGCCGGACCACCCGGTGATTAGGGACTGGTAATATCCAACCGGAGATTGCTGATTGGGGAGGGGAACGGTGGATTGCGAATTGGACTTGGATACCGTCTTCTCCCGAAACAAACAAATCCGCAAAATTGATATTGCGCCGACGTGTCGGGACTGCGGTCGCTTCGCGAATTGGAAAGCTGCCAAATCGTTCATTTGGCGTGTCCCAAAAATGGGACGTGTCCAAATAAATGTCGGGCATTCGCGCATAGAATCATTATGCCGCGTTGATCTCGCTTGGAATCCGCTCCGTTGCTAATCAACCCTTTGCGGCATAAATGGTTATTATCTGGTTAAATCGCCAAGCGAAACTAATTTTGTTCATTTGCATGTCACGATTCCAACACGTTTCCCGGCGTTTATAAGGTAAAATTATGCTGCGCAGCATGTTGGAAGAATACATGATGAATTTTCAAAACTCATTGATTTTAAACTAATTAGCCACAAATCTCTTACTTTGTCTCCTAATTGTGAAGTGGATGCCAAAAGCGCGTCCAAAACGGCACGAATACTGCGTGCAGGCAACCGCGTGGAACGGATGGGATGGAAATAAAAATAAACACATGAACTTTAGCCCTGGTCATTCGCAACAGTACCTTCAGGCGACGTTAATAGTTTCGCTATTAAGCGTTTGGGTGCTGGTGGGATTGTTTTTTTATCTCAATCGCTACACCAAGCGCGACTATTTCAACATCTGGACCGCCGGCTGGCTCTTCTACGCGCTCTGGCTGACTTTGGGCATCACTGAACTGAACGGCCAAACGGCCGGATGGAACTTTATCATCAGACAATGGTGCGTCTGTTTTTCGGCGGTATTCCTTTTGTGGGGCAGTCTGCGTTTTGTGGGAATACCGGTGCGCCAGGCCTCGTTTGGGTTGTTTATGCTGTTTTTGGTGGTTTGGAATATAGTGAGTCCGCAGATGATATCGAATCAAGTGCAGGCTCAAACCCCCGTGTTTATTTTGATCGGCGGCGGCAGTGTTTTTGCCGGCGTCTGTTTTTTCAGGGTCCGAAAAAAAATGCCTTACGTCGGGGCGGGGATGTTATCGCTGGGCTTTTTCCTCTGGGGCGTTTATTTGTTCAGCTACCCCTTCACGGAGCAAAAAGGTTTGGAAGACCTTTATGACGCCGGCTATTTGATCGCTGCCATCGTGCAATTATTCATCGCCGTCAGCATGATTGTCCTCGTGCTCGAGGAGGTGCGATACAACTCGCAGAAAATAGAGGCCGAAATTTCAAAAGTTCGATCCGAGAAGGAAGAGCTTCAGGCGAAAATTCTCACGACGGAGGCGCGCTGCAGCAGCCTCTACGAGCAGGTGCGGCTGACGCAGGGTACACAGACGGCTTACGAGGAGCTCCGTCAAACGCAACAGGTCGTGGTCGAGCAGGAGCGCCTGCGCGCGTTGGGCCAGATGGCCAGTGGCATCGCGCACGATGTCAACAATGCGCTCTGTCCAATTGTGGGCTACTGCCAGTTGCTCCTCCAGAAGGAGACGAATCTGGGAAATTCGAGCTTGAATCATCTTAGAGCCATCGAGAGGGCGGCCCGCGACATTTCCCACACGGTCGCCCGGCTCCGCGAATTCTACCGCCGGCGGCCCGAATCAGACCACCTGGTGAAGGCTCAGATCAATCAGATTGTCAACGAAGTGGTGGAAATGACCCGGCCCCGCTGGCGCGATCAGGCGCAGCGGGATGGAATCAAGATAGAGGTCCAGCTTGAGTTGGGATCTGATTTGCCGATGCTCTTAAGCGATCCAAGCGATTTGCGCGAAGCCCTGACAAACCTTATGTTCAATGCGGTTGATGCGCTGCCAGAGGGTGGCGTCATTGTCCTGGCCACTCGCTGCTTGAATGATTCACCGTCCGGCACTCGGAAACTGCAGGTTGAAGTGCGCGACAACGGCGTGGGCATGGATGAACAAACCCGGCAAAGATGTTTGGAGCCTTTCTTTTCCACTAAATCCAATCGTGGTGGCAGTGGATTGGGATTGGCAATGGTCTATGGAATGACCCATCGGCACGATGGAACGATTGAAATCGACAGCGCGCCGGGAAAGGGCACCAGCATGTGTCTCACCTTCCCAATCACCGACACTAATGTGGAGGCGCCGTCTCCCGCTGCAGCGCCCGACGTGGATCCAAACCGAACTCTCCGTGTCCTGTGCATTGATGACGAACCTCAAGTTCTGGAAATGCTCAAGGATTCTCTTTCGATGTTTGGACACACAGTCACCTGTGCCACCTCGGGGAATGAAGGAATCGCGGTGTTTCGAAGCACCGTCAGAGCGGGTGAATCCTTCCAAGCCATCATCACGGACCGCGGTATGCCCGGAGTGGACGGACGCCAGGTAGTGCGAACCATTAAGACGGAGTCGCCAACGATTCCCATCGTGATGTTAACCGGTTGGGGGGAGATGATGAAGGAAGACGGCGAGGACGTTGCGCGGGTGGACGCGTTGATCAGCAAGCCCCCGGACATTAAAGAACTGAATTCTCTATTGCTAAAAATTGCCCAAAAATCGAATGCGGCCCCTGACTCGACGAGGCACGACAACGGGCTCACCAACTCTTTGCGAAAACGGGGCGCGACGTGCCGGGTCGCCTCTGGATCAGGAAACGGCGACAAAGGAACCGTGCCTGCCCACAATGTCTGGACGTTTTTTACCCTGTGAGAAAACAGTTGGCCGCCTTGGCTGTGCTGCGGCGCGGCAGAGGTGAGAGAGAGTCGGCCGAAAAAGAACTTAAATGAATGCGAAAGAAAAACATGACGAGACGGGCGAAGGATCGAATTTCCGGATCCCAGTAACGTTTTTCACGACGAACGACGCGAAATACGCGAGCAGGGTAAAACTGAGGGAGAGAGGGAACATTCAACATTCAACATTCAGCATTCAACGCTCAATAACGAACGGCCGGGCTGAAAGCAAACGCCGAAACCAAAAGCAAAATGGCCGGCAGGTTGCCTACCCTGTTTTCTGATCAGGCTCCGCGGAAACCTTGGCTGACTGCGCTGATTGGCGACGAAGCGTAATCGGGGCATCGGTTCTGGCGGATACATTGAAATCCGGCTCGATAAATAATCCGACTTCTGAAATTGCCGGACAAACCGGGCCACGGAACCGGACACGAACTTTGCGGGTGATAATCGAATCACCCCGCACCAGCCGGCAATTGCCAATCGCCTCGCCCTTGGCAAATTCAACCCATTTGCCACCCTTCCAATCGTCCAGCGCGTAGGTTTCAACGCGCTGCCCCAGGGGAAGATATTCCCGCAGGCGAACGACGTTGAACCTCACCGGCCTGCCCAAATCCAAAACCAAATCTGCGTTCGTCACCGAATCGTCCGTTGACCAGTAGGTGTTGCAATTTCCGTCGAGAACATTTCGCGGCGAAAATTGTCGGTCATTGCCGCGGACGTTCGATGCTGTGATTTTTGCGCCGCGCGCCAGGTCGTGTGCAAACGTTTCGTTCAGAACCCGCCGGAATTCGCGTAGCGAGGCGACGTCGTTGGAGTGAATTTGCCCATCGCGGTCCGGCGGAATGTTCAGGATCAGGCCCGCGCCGCGTCCGATGGACTTGTAATAAACATCCAGCAATTGCTCCGCCGTGAGCACTTTGTCGTTGTCGCCGGCGTGATAGAACCAATCCGGGCGGCGAATGGAAACGTCGCATTCGGCCGGCAGCCAGTTCGTGCCGTCGCGTTGTCCTGAATTCAGGAGGTCGGGGTAGCCGCCGCCGCTCGGGCCGTAACCAGGCCCGAACCCACCGGCGTCAATTGTCTCCCAGCACGGATCGCCGGCGAATCCATCTTCATTGCCCACCCAGCGAATGTCCGGACCGCCATCGCTGAACATAACCGCCTGTGGCTGGAGCTCCCGAACCATTGCCCAGGTGTGTGGCCAATCATAATAAACGCGGTTGTTGATTGTGCGGGTTTCGTTCGCGCCGCCGTAATAACCGCTGCCGCCGTTCGCGCCATCGAACCACACTTCATAAATCGGTCCATAGTGGGTGAGCAGCTCGCGCAGTTCGTTTCGATAATAAACGAGGTAGGCCGGCGTGGCATAAGTCGGGTTGTTGCGGTCCCACGGTGAAAGATACACGCCGAATTTCAATCCGTATTTGCGGCAGGCGTCGGAAATGTCCTTCACCACGTCGCCGCTGCCGGGCCTTTTGGCCTCCTGCTCCCGATACCATCGGCTGTATTTGACGCTGTGCGTCGTGTAAGCGGTGGGCCAAAGGCAAAAGCCATCGTGATGTTTGCAGGTAAGAACCAGTCCCCTCATTCCCGCCATTTTGGCCGTGCGGACGATTTGATTGGCATCGAAATTCGCCGGATAAAACACATTGGGATCTTCATCGCCGTTGCCCCACTCGCGGTCGGTGAAGGTGTTGACGCCGTAATGCAGGAAGCCCCAAAACGCATTGGTCTCGCGGCACAATTGCCGTGGCGTTGGGACCGGTCCGAAAGGCGCCGGCGGCGCGGCGGCCCTGGCTTGAAGAGTCAATGCGCCGGCAATCAGGACGAACAATAATTTGAGAGCGGAAGTTAATTTCATTTTTTGTCGTTGTCGCTTGCCGACGAACTGGCCATGGGCGGAGCGGGCGCGAAGGATTCAATGTTCAATGCGCGGTGAACAGCGGCGGCCATCAACCTGGCTCCAGCCGCATTTGGATGAACCGTGTCGGGAAAGAGTTCCTTTCGCCCGCTCAACGCTGTGTAAAGGTCAATGACGGTGACCTGGGATCTCCTTGCCACACGACGGATCATTGGAATCATCTCGATCCGAATGGTCTTGTCGTTGATGCCCCAACGGCCCGGAAAATCCGGAGTCGGCAGGCAAATGAAAATACGGGCCTCCGGATTCGCCTGGCGAAAGGCGCCAATCATGTCCTCGTAGTCGCGGATAAAATTGGTTTTATACTGCCAGTTATTGACGGCGTTCGCCGTGTCGAGACTGCCATCGTCGGGATGTTTGCTGTCGTTTGCGCCGAAATCAATGACGACGACATCGGGCTTGAACTGCAGGGCCTTGGCATAGGCGGGTTGCTTGAAATAGGGGAG
>JASHVW010000269.1 GCA_030044395.1 Verrucomicrobiia bacterium | reverse complement strand
GGCGAACACCTACAATAAGTTCGATCCGACGAGTCCGTTTGGCGGTTACAAGGAAAGCGGTTTTGGCCGCGAGGGCGGCTTGCAGGGGCTGGCGGCGTATTGCCGGTTGGAATAATCTCAACGAACCAAACCTATGATACGAAAGGTAATCGGAATCATCTGTGTCGCCATTGGCGTGTTTCTCTGGATCCGCGCCCGCGACATCGCCGACTCCATTGGCTCCCAAGTGCAACAGATTTTCACCGGCGCGCCCACCGACCGCGCCACGTACTTCTACATCGGCGGCATCGTGCTGGTCATTCTCGGCGTGGCGCAATTCCTCTGGCCCGTCAAACGCAGATAACATGAACGCCCGGCTCGACATTAAGAAAACCTACAAGCTTTACATCGGCGGAAAATTCCCGCGCAGCGAGAGTGGCCGCCATCTGCCAGCGAAATCCGCCAATGGGGAAACTCTCGACAACGTCTCGTACGCTTCGCGCAAGGATTTCCGCGACTCTGTCGTCGCCGCCCGCGCGGCATTTGAAGGCTGGAGCAAGGCGACCGCGTACAATCGCGGGCAGATTTTATATCGCGCCGCCGAAATGCTGCAAAACCGCGCCGGTGAATTGGCGAATGAAATTGCACGGTCAACAACCGTGGGCGCCGCGAAAGCCCGGCGTGAAGTGGCGCTTTCCATTGACCGGCTTGTTTATTTCGCGGGTTGGACCGATAAATATCAGCAGGTTTTCGGCAGCGTGAACCCGGTGGCGACGTCCCATTTCAATTTCACCACGCCGGAGCCGACGGGCGTAGTCGTCGTGCTCGCGCCGGATGAGCCGTCTTTGCTCGCGTTGGTATCGCTAATCGCGCCGGCGATATTAAGCGGCAACACGGCGGTTGTCGTTGCATCTGAAAAATACCCGCTGCCCGCCGCGACCTTCGCCGAAATTCTGGCCACGAGCGATTTGCCCGGAGGCGTGGTGAACCTGCTTACCGGCAGGCGCGCCGAACTCGCTCCGCACATCGCCTCGCACCTCGATGTGAACGCGATTGCGGATGGCGTCGGCGACGAAGAGTTGAGCGCGAAATTGCAAATGGGAAGGGAATTCAATTTGAAACGCTTTTCCAACCATGCCTCGAACGATTGGTTTTCCGCCAAAGCGGAAGATCCCTATTGGATTCTCGACACCGTCGAATTCAAAACCGCCTGGCACCCGATTGGCGTTTGATTTGAGAGACACTCACCTATCGGCGGCGCGGCAACGCCGCCGCGCCTGCAAATTTCAAATATCCCCGGCCGGGAACTGATTAGTCATTGGTCATTCCCTCCAGCGGCCCCTTCCCGCCGTTGAGCAAAAACAGAACCGCCATCCGCACTGCCAAACCATTTGTGACCTGCTCCAGAATCACCGACCGCTCGCCATCGGCGATTTGACTGTCAATCTCCACCCCGCGATTAATCGGGCCGGGATGCATGATCAGCGCGCCGGGTTTGGTCTGCGCCAGCCGCGCCTTGTTCAACCCGAAAAGCTGCGCGTATTCCCCGATGCTGGGAAACATCGCCTTGCGCTGACGCTCATGTTGGATGCGCAAAAGATGAATGATATCGGCCGCGGAAATTGCGTCATTGACATCGTGCGTCACGCGACAACCCATTTGCTCGAACACCTTGGGCACCAGCGTGGACGGCCCGCAGAGGGTCAAACGGGCGCCGAGTTTGGTCAGCGCCCAAATATTCGACCGAGCCACCCGGCTGTAAAGAATGTCGCCGAGAATGGTCACGTTCAACCCCTCAATCGTTCCCTTGCGCTCGCGAATCGTGAACGCGTCCAGCAATGCCTGCGTCGGGTGCTCATGAGCGCCGTCGCCGGCGTTGATGACGTGTGCGCCGAGAACGCGAGAGAGAAAATGCGGCGCGCCGCTGGCGCTGTGCCGGATGACGATGAAATCCGCGTTGAGCGCCTGAAGGTTCAGCGCCGTGTCCTTGAGCGTCTCGCCCTTTTTGAACGATGACGCTTCAGCGGAAAAATTGATGACATCGGCGCTCAACCGCTGCTCGGCCAGTTCGAAACTGATGCGGGTGCGGGTGGACGGTTCGACAAACAAATTCACCACGGTTTTGCCGCGCAAGGCGGGCACCTTTTTGATGGCCCGCTGGCCGACCGCCTTGAATCCCCGCGCCGTGTCGAGGACTGTGACGATCTCCTCCGCGGCCAGCGACTCGATATCGAGAAGATGTTTTTTGGTCCAGCTCATTTCCGTTCCAAAATCACTTCGTCCATTTTGCCGAGCTGCGCGCGGATTTCTTCCTCGGGCGCCGTCGGCACGTTCTTGCCGACGAAATCCGCCTTGATGGGCAATTCCCGATGGCCGCGGTCGATCAGCACCGCCAACTGGATTTTTTTGGGGCGTCCGAAATCGTTCAGCGCGTCCATCGCTGCGCGGATCGTGCGGCCGCTGAACAAGACGTCATCCACCAGCACCACCGTTTTGCCGGTCACATCGAAGGGCATCACCGTCGGGTGAATCTTCGGGGCGGCGCGGCGGTCCAAATCGTCCCGGTGCATCGAAACGTCGAGACTGCCTATCGGAACAGGATGTTTCCAGATTTCGGAGAGGACTTTGGCGAGTCGTTCTGCCAGCGGCACGCCGCCAGTGGGAATGCCCACCAGCACCACCTCGGTACTGATTTCGCTGCGTTCGGCAATTTCGTGCGCGATCCGCGTAAGGGCGCGCTGAATCGCCGTCGCATCGAGGATAACAGTGGATTCAGGCATAAAAAATCGCGGACCGGCCTCGCGTATATGCGGAGCTGATTCGCGGAATGCGTTTCGTTCTCATTTCCTTCGCGACCTCGCCGGGTAGCGTTAAAGGAGCATTTCGGCTTAGTTTGATGCGGCGGTCTGTCGTGCTTTGCGCCAAGCACTACGATGCTTGATAATCCAATCCGTCAGTGCCTGCTCGAAGCCGATGTCGCGCCCGGCTTTTTCCGATTCGAGCCATTTGTGCCGGAGGATTTCCTCGCGTTCAGCCTGAAATTCGCGATAGAGCGAGGAATTCTTCAACAAATCGTTCGCCGACGATGAATCTTTTGCAACGTTCGACATAAGATTGCCTGTCGAAGTAGGTTAGACTGTTGCGGCAAAATTGCAACAAAAATGTAAATAATGTGTATTGCGCTAAGATATTGAGGCGCAAAGATATCCGTCAAAGGAATCGGGAGCAAAAGCGTGTTTTTGAGACCTCAATTCCTTTGGCCCTATTCCCTATCTTTATTTTAAATCCTGCAAAACGCGAGCAAACCGTTTAACGCCAGCTAATTACTACGTTAAAGGCCATCAGTCCCCAAAATTTGTCCGTCCTCAGCCAAAGCCTTCCGTCTACCCGCGCTTGAATCCGTTTGCGAGATGCTCGACTGAGGACAGGGAGAAATTTTGGAATACCGTCCGGAAGCCGCGGAGAATGAATCCATTCAAATTTGATTACCTGTAGGGGTTACATCCGGCGCGAGGGGCGCGAGAACGATACAAGCTGAGGTGGTATGATGTTCATGGTCATTGTGTCCGCCCGAATTTTTTCTCGAGTTCGCGATAATTCATTTCGATGAGGGTGGGGCGGCCATGGGGACAGGTGTAGGGCATGGCGCATTGGCGCAGGTCGGCGACGAGATTTTCCAGTTCCGGCCCGGCCAGCGGATCGTTCGCCTTCACCGCGTGGCGGCAGACTGTTTTGGCGACGGTATGCTCGCCCAACCGGGCCAGATTCACCTCCCGACCGGCGGCCTTCAATTCATCCACCAAGTCCACCACAAAACGCCTGGCATCGGCGGCTTTGACGAACGGTGGCAACGCATCCAGCAAGAATGTCCGCTCGCCAAATTCGTTCAAACTCACGCCCAACCGCGCCAGCACGGCCAGTTGGTCGCGCAGGAAACTCGAGTCGCGCGGCGACAATTCGATGGTTTCCGGCAGCAACAGTTTTTGGGTCGGGGCAAAATCAACCTGCTCGAGGCGCTGAAGCATTTGCTCGAAGAGAATTCGCTCATGCGCGGCGTGCTGGTCCAGAAGGACCAACCCGCGGTCGGACTCCAGCACGACATAAAGCCTGCCAACGACGCCCACGAGCCGCAGCGGCACGTTGAGCAGGGGAGCAGACGATG
>JASHVW010000268.1 GCA_030044395.1 Verrucomicrobiia bacterium | reverse complement strand
GGGGGGATGACAGTTTGATATTTTTCTGTGATAGTTTCCGGCCATGAACTTTTCAATCCTGCTCGCGGGTCTGCTGGCTTCCGCCACCGCCGCGTGGGGTGCCGGCTGGCCCGCAAAAATATTTGCCCCTTATATGTATCTCGGCGCGGGCGACCATTTCGAAATCACGCAATGTGACGATGCCTGCGGCCAGAAATTTTACACGATCGCCTTCATCATCGCCGGCAAACAGGGGCAGCCCGCGTGGGACGGGCGATTCCCGATGAAGCAGAATCTCTATGCGGATCAAATCAATCAGATCCGCCGTCGCGGCGGCGATGTGATCGTTTCGTTCGGCGGGGAGGGCGGCACCGAAATAGCCATCGCCCAAACAAACACGGCAGCGCTCGAAGCGGAATACCGATCGGTCATTCGCCGCTACAAATTGACGTGGCTGGACTTCGACATCGAAGGGGACGCCCTGTACAATTCCGACGCCAACCAACGACGCAACACCGCGCTGGCCCGGCTTCAAGCCGGAAATCCGCGGTTGATCGTCTCTTACACATTGCCGGTGGATCCCGACGGCATTCCAGACAGCGCGCAAAAGCTCCTTGCCGACGCAAAGGCGAAGGGCGTGAAGGTCTATTCCGCCAACGTAATGACGATGGATTTTGGCCGGCACTTCGCTGAAGGGAAAAAGATGAGCGATGTCTCCATCGCCAGCGCGCTCAAGGCACATGCGCAGTGCCAGGCCATTGATCCCTCAATCCAAATCGGCCTGACGCCGATGATTGGGCGTAACGACGAACATGGCGAAGTGTTCACCCAGGACGATGCGCGGACGCTGATGGCGTGGGCGCAGAAACAGCCATGGATTTGCAGCCTTTCATTTTGGGCAAGCAACCGCGACACCGGCAGGGAAGGCGGACCAGGCAATGGCAACAAGACCAGCGGCGTTGAACAAAAGCCCTGGGAGTTCACCCTGATTTTCAAACCGTTCACGACAGGACAATGACCTGCCGCAAACAGGCATTTGATCGCCGGCAAACATGTCCGACTATCAATGCGGGCCGTCGCCGGTTACGCCTGGCAACTTTCGCTTCGGTCTTCGGGTTGGCGGATGTTTATGACCTCCTCCTTATTGGCTCAGTTGGTTTGCGGCAGCTTTTGAAACGCGGCCATCACAGAAAGGCACCAGACCGTTAACCGGGTCTATGGCCAGAATCTCAGACGGATGGTCTGGACTGACATTCGGCCCTGTTCGCAGCTTGTTCCGGGAGGAGGCCGACGGGGCTCCCGCCGGGGTTGCAAAAGCCGGTTCTCAAGTATAATAAGTTTTACAACAGATGGATAAAACGTCGAAATCACCGGCAGCCCGGCCCGGGCGGAAGCTCGTCCTCACCGTCAACGGCGGCTCATCCTCCATCAAGTTTGCTTTGTTCGAAGCTGTCGAGCCGCTTCACCGGATTCTGTCGGGCCGAATTGAAGGCATCGGCCTTCCCCACGGCAAATTCGCCGTTCAAAGCGATCACGCCGCGGAAAATTTCTCCCGCACCGCTACCATCGCGGATCACGCGGCAGCTGTCAACCTGCTGATGGATTGGATCGAGCAGCGATTCGCACCCGGCGAATTGGCGGCCGTCGGCCATCGCGTCGTTCACGGCGGCCCGAAGTATTGGGAGCCACAATGCATCACGCCCGAAATGGTCGCCGAACTCCATCAGTTGAGTCCGTTTGATCCTGAACATTTGCCGGAGGAAATCCTGCTGACCGAGGCGTTTCATCGCCGTTTTCCGCATCTGCCGCAAATCGCCTGTTTCGACACCGCCTTCCATCACAACCTGCCGCGTGTGGCGCAGTTGCTGCCCATTCCCCGGCGTTACGATTCCAGAGGCGTGCGACGTTACGGCTTTCACGGATTGTCGTGCGCTTATCTCGTTGAAGAACTGGCCCGTGTTGCCGGCGGGGAGGCCGCGAATGGCCGCTTGATTCTCGCCCATCTCGGCAATGGCGCCAGCGTCACCGCCGTGCGCGGCGGCAAAAGCCTCGACACCAGCATGAGCTTTACGCCAACCGCGGGTCTGCCCATGAGCACGCGCTCCGGCGACCTTGACCCCGGCTTGGGCTGGTACTTGTGGCGGGCGGAAAACGTGACTGCGAAGCAATTTCATCAGATGATCAATCACGAATCAGGGTTGCTCGGCGTTTCGGAAATCAGCCCCGACATGCGCGAACTGCTGATGCGCGAAAACGAGGACGTTCGCGCCGCCGAGGCTGTGGCGTTGTTTTGTTATCAGGCCAAAAAATGGATTTGCGCGCTGGCAGGCGCCCTGGAAGGTTTGGACATGCTGGTTTTTTCCGGCGGCATCGGTGAAAACGCGCCTCCGGTGCGCGAGCGGATTTGCGCCGGGCTTGAATTCATGGGAATCCGCCTCGACAAACAACAAAATGCCGCGGGCGCCGGCATCGTTTCGGCAAAGGACAGCCCGGTCGCCGTCCGCGTCATCCGCACGGATGAAGAAAAAATCATTGCCAAAATGACCTGCCGGGTTTTGGCTTTGAACGTTGGGGACAAGAATTTATGAAATCAAAAACAGCCAAATCGCTCTCGCCTGAACTGTTGCGGAAAATGGACGCCTATTGGCGGGCGGCCAATTATTTGTCCGTCGGCCAGATTTATCTCTACGACAATCCGCTGCTCAAAAAGCCGCTCAAGCGCGGTCACATTAAACCACGTTTGCTCGGTCATTGGGGCACTACCCCTGGATTAAATCTCATCTACGTCCACCTGAACCGTATCATTAAGGAACGCGACCTCAACGTCATTTACATCACCGGTCCCGGCCATGGCGGACCGGGCCTGGTCGCCAACACCTATCTGGAAGGCACTTACAGCGAATTGTATCCCAACGTCGCGCAGGATGAGGCGGGCATGAAACGTCTGTTCACACAGTTTTCATTTCCCGGCGGAATTCCCAGCCACGTCGCGCCGGAAACCCCAGGCTCCATTCACGAAGGCGGCGAACTGGGCTACTCGCTCTCGCACGCCTATGGCGCCGTCTTTGACAACCCCGGTCTCATCGCCGTCTGCGTCGTCGGCGACGGCGAAGCCGAAACGGGTCCGTTGGCGACGAGCTGGCACTCGAATAAATTTTTGAATCCGGCGCGCGACGGCGCGGTGTTGCCGATTCTTCACCTCAATGGCTACAAAATCGCCGGGCCGACTGTGCTCGCGCGCCTGCCGCATGACGAACTGGAATCGCTCTTCCGCGGCTATGGTTATGAGCCGCATTTTGTTGAAGGCGACCAGCCTGCTGACGTTCACCAAAAAATCGCGGCCGCGTTTGACAAGGTCTTCTCCGAAATCAGGAAAATCCAGGACGCCGCGCACCGGAACGGTTTCAAACAGCGCCCTCTCTGGCCGATGATTATTTTGCGGACGCCGAAAGGCTGGACCGGACCAAAAGTCGTGGATGGCAAACCCATTGAGGGAACCTTCCGCGCGCATCAAGTGCCGCTGGCTGACATGGACAAACCGGGGCATGTCAAAATTCTCGAAACGTGGATGAAAAGTTACAAACCGCGCGAGCTTTTCGATGAAACCGGTAGGCTACGGCCCGAATTGGCGGAACTCGCGCCCAAAGGCGCCCGGCGGATGGGCGCCAATCCCCACGCGAACGGCGGCTTGCTGCTGCGCGATTTGCGGATGCCCGATTTCTGTGATTACGCTGTCAAGGTGCTCAGGCCCGGTTCCGTCCTGGCCGAGGCCACCCGCGTCCAGGGAAATTTCATCCGCGACGTGATGAAACTCAACCCGGACAACTTCCGCGTGTTTAGCCCCGATGAAACGGCCTCAAATCGCTGGAACGCTGCATTTGAAATCACCAGCCGCTGTTCGACCGCCGTGATTCTTCCCACCGACGACCACGTTTCGCCCGATGGCCGCGTCATGGAAATGTTGAGCGAGCACCAGTGCGAAGGCTGGCTCGAAGGCTATTTGCTCACGGGCCGGCATGGATTCTTTTCCTGCTACGAGGCCTTCATTCACATCGTTGATTCCATGTTTAATCAGCACGCCAAATGGCTCAAAGTCACCCGGCGGATTCCGTGGCGGCGGCCGATTGCGTCGTTGAACTATTTGTTGAGTTCGCTCGTCTGGCGGCAGGACCACAATGGCTTCAGTCATCAGGACCCGGGTTTCATTGACCACGTCGTGAACAAAAAGGCTGAGGTCATTCGCGTTTACCTTCCGCCGGATGCCAACACGCTGCTGTCCGTCACGAACCACTGCTTGCACAGCCGAAATTACGTCAATGTCATCGTCAGCGGCAAACAACCCGAGCTCCAATGGCTGGATATGGATGCCGCCGTCAAGCATTGCACCGCCGGTCTCGGCATTTGGGAGTGGGCCAGCAATGACCGCGGCGGCGAGCCGGACGTGGTGATGGCCTGCGCTGGCGACGTCCTCACGCTCGAAACGCTGGCGGCCGTGCAAATCCTGCGTGAACATTTTCCCGAATTGAAAATTCGCGTCGTTAACGTCGTTGATTTGATGACCCTCCAGCCCTCAACCGAACATCCGCACGGCTTGAGCGACAAGGATTTTGATGATCTCTTTACGAAGGACAAGCCCGTCATTTTCGCGTTTCACGGTTATCCGTGGCTGATTCACCGGCTGACGTATCGCCGCGCCAACCACAAGGACATTCATGTACGCGGCTATAAGGAAGAAGGCACCACCACCACGCCCTTCGACATGGTGGTGCTGAACGATCTGGATCGTTTTCATCTCGTCGGCGACGTGATTGACCGGGTCCCCAGCCTCGGCTCGCGCGCCGCTTACACGAAACAGTTCATCCGCGACAAGCTCATAGACCACAAGGAATACGTCTGCGAACATGGCGAAGACATACCCGAGGTGAAAAACTGGCGGTGGCAATGTTGAAACCTGTTGGGGACGCCGCTGCGCCATTCGCGGCAATCGCGGCGTCCTTCTCACATCGGAACGAGGATGGAAAATGGAGGTTGGGAAAAGAAAAAGGCCGGGTCACTACTCCGGCCTTTTCAAAACACATTCGAGAACGAGCAC